>CAYFLP010000079.1:0-9963 GCA_964344045.1 uncultured Bifidobacteriaceae bacterium | reverse complement strand
GGTTCTTGCCGATGTCGTGCACGTCGCCCTTGACGGTGGCCAGCAGCATCGTGCCCTTGCCCGATTCGTCGCTGCGCTCCATGTGCGGCTCGAGGTACGCAACCGCGGTCTTCATGACCTCGGCGCTTTGCAGGACGAAGGGCAGCTGCATCTCGCCGGTGGAGAACAGCTGGCCCACGACCTTCATGCCCTCGAGAAGGGTGTCGTTGACGATCTCGAGCGCTGGCCGTTCGGCGAGCGCCGCATCGAGGTCGGCCTCGAGCCCCTGGCGTTCGCCGTCGATGATGCGGCGCTGGAGGCGCTCGAACAGCGGCAGGGCAGCGAGCTCCTCTGCCTTGCTCGCCGACAGAGACCTGGCCTCCACGCCCTCGAAGAGCTCCAGGTAGCGCTGAAGCGGGTCGTACTCGACGGTGCCGTCGGCTGCGTAGCGCCTGCGGTCGTAGACGAGGTCGAGCGCGACATGGCGCTGCTCGTCGGGAATGCGCGACATCGGCAGGATCTTCGAGGCGTGCACGATCGCCGAGTCCAGGCCGGCCTCGATGCACTCGTGCAGGAAGACCGAGTTGAGCACCTGGCGGGCGGCAGCGTTGAGGCCGAAGGAGACATTCGACAGGCCGAGGGTCGTCTGCACGTCAGGGTGCCGGGACTTCAAGGTCCGGATCGCGTCGAGGGTCTCGATCGCATCGCGCCGGGTCTCCTCCTGGCCGGTGGCGATCGGGAAGGTGAGGGTGTCGACGAGGATGTCGGTCTCGCTCATCCCCCACGTGGACGTGAGCTCGGCGATGAGCCGCTCGGCGACGCGCACCTTCCACTCGGCTGTGCGAGCCTGGCCCTCCTCGTCGATGGTCAGCGCGACGACGGCTGCGCCATGCTCGGCCACCAGCGGCATGATCTGGTTGATGCGCGAGTCGGGGCCGTCGCCGTCCTCATAGTTGACCGAGTTCACGACCGCACGGCCGCCCAGCATCTCCAGGCCGGCCTCCAGGACGGCAGGCTCGGTGGAGTCGAGGACGATCGGGAGGGTGGACGCCGTCGCGAGCCTGCCTGCGAGCTCGCGCATGTCCGCAACGCCATCGCGTCCGACGTAGTCGACGCACAGGTCGAGCAGGTGCGCGCCGTCCCGGATCTGGTCGCGGGCGATCTCGACGCAGTCTTCCCACCTCTGGTCGAGCATTGCCTCCCGGAAGGCCTTGGAGCCATTGGCATTCGTGCGCTCGCCGATGGACAGGTAAGCGGTGTCCTGGCGGAAGGGCACGGCTTGGTACAACGACGAGGCAGACGCCTCGGGGCGCGCTGCGCGAGGTGCGAGGTCGTGCCCGCGCACAGCGTCGGCGATCGCCCGGAGGTGCTCCGGCGTGGTGCCGCAGCAGCCGCCGACGAGGCTCAGGCCGTAGTCACGGGTGAAGGCGACATGCGCGGCGGCGAGCTCGCCCGGGCCGAGCGGGTAGTGCGCGCCGTCGGCGGTGAGCACGGGCAGACCGGCATTGGGCATCGCGGAGATGGCGATCGACGACGACTTCGCGAGCGTGCGCAGGTGCTCGCTCATCTCGGCAGGCCCGGTCGCGCAGTTCAGGCCGATCATCTCGATCCCGAGCGGGGCAAGTGCCGTGAGCGCTGCCCCGATCTCGCTGCCGAGGAGCATCGTTCCGGTGGTCTCGACGGTCACCTGGGCGAACACGGGGAGGTCGATCCCCGCGGTGGCCAGGGCCCGGCGTGCGCCGATGACGGCAGCCTTCGCCTGGAGGAGGTCCTGTGCAGTCTCGATGAGGATGGCGTCGACGCCGCCGTCGATCAGGCCGGCAGCCTGCTGCTCATACGCATCGCGGAGGGTGGCATAGGGAGCGTGCCCGAGGCTGGGGAGCTTGGTGCCAGGGCCGACCGAGCCGAGGACCCAGCGGGGCCGCTCGGCGGTGCTCCAGCCATCGGCCACGTCGCGCGCGATCGCGGCCCCGGCGCGGGCGAGCTCGTAGATGCGGTCCTCGATCCCGTACTCGCCCAGGTTGGCCAGGTTGGCACCGAAGGTATTGGTCTCGACGCAGTCGACACCCGCGCTGAAGTACGCGTCGTGCACGCCGGCGACGACCTCGGGCCGGGTGACGTTCAGGATCTCGTTGCAGCCCTCATGGCCCTGGAAGTCGTCGAGCGAGGGGTCCGCGGCCTGGAGCATGGTCCCCATGGCGCCGTCGGCGACGACGACCCTGGTCGCGAGCGCATCGCGCAGCGAGCCCTTGCCGTGGGCGGGCCGGGAGGCATTCGTTGGGGCATCGAGCACGGGACCACACCCTACCCGCGTGGCCGCACCGCACCCCACGAGGCGCCGTGCATGCGAGAATCACTCCCGTCAGTGTCACTCATGAGAGGCGGAAGGCGCAGTGATCGAACTCGACGACTTCCCGACTCTCGTCGACCCGGTGATGGTCGCCGCATTCGAGGGCTGGAACGACGCCGGCGACTCGGCCTCGAACGCTGTTGCGCATCTGTGCAGCGTCTGGGATGCCCAGCCCCTGGCCGACCTCGATTCCGAGGAGTACTACGACTACCAGGTGAACCGGCCGAACATCAGCCTGGACGAGCACGGGATCCGCTCGATCACCTGGCCTGCCACGCGCATCTACGTCGCCCGCGTGCCGCTCTTCCCCCGCGACATCGTCCTGGTGCAGGGCATCGAGCCGAACATGAAGTGGCAGCAGTTCACGCGCGAGATCTTGGGCCTGGCCGTCGAGCTCGAGGTCTCGCTCCTGGTCACCATGGGCGCGCTCTTGTCCGATATCCCCCACACGCGCCCCGTGCCCGTCACCGGCACTACGGCGAACGGCCAGCTCGCGGCGGACCTCGACCTCGAGCCGGCCACCTACGAGGGGCCTACGGGCATCGTCGGCGTCCTCCAGGAGGCGTGCGGGCGCTTCGGCATCGACTCGGTCTCCCTGTGGGCCGCGGTGCCGCACTACGTCGCCCAGCCGCCGTGCCCCAAGGCGACGTTGGCGCTGGTCCGCCGGGTCGAGGACATCCTCGACGTGCCGGTGCCCCTGGGCGATCTCGCCGAGGAGGCGCGAGCCTGGGAGACCGGTGTCGACGAGCTCGCAGCGGAGGACGAGGAGGTCGCCGACTACGTCCGTCAGCTCGAGGAGGCACGCGATGCCACCGACCTGCCGGAGGCCAGCGGCGAGGCCATCGCACGCGAGTTCGAGCGCTACCTGCGCCGTCGGGGCTCGGACTAGCGCTCGCGCCTCTAGTACCCTGCGCTGACACCGTCGAGAGGGCAGGGAACGACATGGCACAGGCAGCGGCAGCGGGCAAGGTCACTATCGGGATGGTCGGCCTCGGCCGCATGGGCGCGAACCTGGTCCGCCGCGCTCTCAACGACGGCCATGCGGCCGTCGTGTACGACCCGCAGCCTTCCGCCGTCAGCGACCTGGCCGCCGCGGGCGCCACCGGAACCGCCAGCCTGGCCGAGCTCGTCGCCGCCATCCCCGCGCCGCGCTCGGTATGGGTCATGGTCCCCGCCGGCCACATCACGGAGAGCGTCGTCGACGAGCTGCGCGGCCTGCTCGACGCCGGCGACACGATCATCGATGGCGGAAACAGCTACTACCGCGACGACATCCGACGCGCCCACGCAGCGGCCGAGAAGGGCATCCACTACGTCGACGTGGGAACGTCCGGAGGCGTGTGGGGCCTCGAGCGCGGCTACAGCCTGATGATCGGCGGGCCCGACGAGGCTGTCGACCGGCTCATTCCCCTGTGGGACACCATCTCCCCCGGCGTGGAGTCCGCCGAGCGCACGCCCGGCCGCACCGGCACGCCGACTCCCGAGGAGCACGGCTGGCTGCACTGCGGCCCCAGCGGTGCCGGCCACTTCGTCAAAATGGTGCACAACGGCATCGAGTACGGGCTCATGGCCGCGTACGCCGAGGGCCTGAACATCCTCAAGAACGCCAATGCCGGCAAGGTCACGCGAGATGCCGATGCCGAGACAGCGCCCATGACGGATCCGCAGTACTACCAGTACGACCTCGACATCCCGGCGATCGCCGAGGTCTGGCGACGGGGCTCAGTCGTGGGCTCGTGGCTGCTGGACCTCACGGCCTCGGCGCTCGTGGCATCTCCGACGCTGGAGGAGTTCGGCGGCCGCGTGTCGGACTCGGGCGAGGGCCGTTGGACCTCCATCGCAGCAATCGAGGAAGGCGTTCCCGCGCCCGTGCTCACGGCAGCGCTCTACGAGCGATTCGACTCGCAGGGATCGGCCAAGTTCGCCGATCAGCTGCTCAGCGCCATGCGCAAGGAGTTCGGCGGCCACGACGAGAAGACCGCCTCCTAGCGGTCGGGGCTCACAGCCGCACGCCGAGAAGCGCGTCGACCGCGGCCGCTACCTGCGCGGGCGCATCAGCGTCATCGCCGGTGCCCTGGCCGACCGCGACGGCCCAGTCGTCGACGGCATCGAGCGCATATGGCGTGCGCAGGTCGTCGTACAAGGCCGCGCGCATCCGCTCGATCACCGGGCCGGCGGCCGGCCCCGCCGCAGCGCCCGCTGCCTGGCGCCAGCCCGCAAGCCGCGCCTGTGCACCCTGCAGGCCTTGCTCGCTCCAGGACCAGTCGGTGCGGTAGTGGTGCGCGAGGAGCGCCAGCCGAATCGCCATGGGATCCACGTCCGCATGCCGCAAGGACGAGACGAAGACGAGGTTCCCGCGCGACTTCGACATCTTGTGGCCCTGCCAGCCCACCATGCCGGCATGCACGTAGTGCTCGGCGAAGGGAACCTCGCCGGTGAGCACCTGGGCCTCGGCAGCGCTCATCTCATGATGCGGGAAGGCGAGGTCGGAGCCGCCGCCCTGCACGTCGATGCGCATGCCCAAGTGGTCGTATGCGATGGTCGCGCACTCGATGTGCCATCCTGGACGGCCATGCCCGAGCACTGTGTCCCAGGCCGGCTCGTCGGGCCGGGCCGACTGCCAGACCAGGCAGTCCAGCGGATCGGCCTTGCCGGGCCGCCCAGGGTCTCCCCCGCGCTCAGCGAAGATGGCGATCATCTGCTCGCGGTCCAGCCCGGCCACCGAGCCAAAGCCGGGGTCGCTGCCGATCCGGAAGTACAGGTCGTCGTCGACCGCGTACACGGCTCCCAGCTCCTGCAGGCGTTCGACGTGGCTTGCGACGGACGGGATCGACTCGACCGCCCCGATGTAGTGATCCGGAGGGATGACGTTCAGGGCGTGCATGTCCTCACGGAACAGTGCCGTCTCGCGATCGGCCAGCTCACGCCAGTCCTGCCCGGTGGCAACTGCCCGTTCGAGCAGCGGATCGTCGATGTCGGTGACGTTCTGCACGTAGAGCACGTCGTGGCCTGCATCGCGCCACACGCGGTTGACGAGATCGAAGGTCACGTACGTGAAGGCGTGGCCCATGTGCGTCGCGTCGTACGGCGTGATCCCGCACACGTACATCCGCGCGGTGGCCCCGGGTCGGGTGGGGGTGACAGCGCCAGCGGCCGTGTCAAACAGTCTCAGCGTGCTCGGCGACTGCTCGCTGCGGGGCACTGAAGGAATGCTCTGCCGATCCCAGGACTTCACCGCTAAAGACTAGTCCGCTCACATCACCGGCCACGGGAGGAAGGGCCACTCGCCGGTCGGCTCCGGGAACCTCGGGCACTCCAGCAGGCCCTCGACTCGCGCGAGGAACGCCGCCTGCTCGGCCTGGGAGAGGAAGCCCGCCCGCTCGTCGAGCCAGGCGCGTAGCGCAGGAGCCGTGCTCGCGATGCTCGAGACGAGGTCCGCGGGGATCTCCTGGCCCATCCAGCCCCACAGCACGGTGCGGAGCTTGGGCTCGTCGGAGAAGCACACGCCGTGGTCGATGCACCATGCGCGGCTGAGTTCGTCGGAGATGATGTGCCCGCCCTTGCGGTCAGCGTTGTTCACGATGGCATCGAAGACGGCGATGCGCTGCAGCCCGGCAGAGTCATCGTGCTCCACCGCCAGCTCGTTGCCCTCTGCGTCCTGTCCTGACACCACAACGAGGGCCGAGGCGGCGCCCGCAGGGCAGACCCGGACGGGCTGCTCTCCTGCTCCGTCGACCCAGGCCTGGCACGAGCCAGGCCCGTAGGGCCCCTCCTCGCGCCATGCTGTCGCTGGGACGAGGTCCCAGCCCAGGAGCGAGCTCACCTCGTAGGCGGCCACCTCGCGCAGCGCGAGCGTTGCCTCGGGAAAGTCCCACAGGGCTCGCTCGCCCGCAACGGGCTTGTAGACGACTCGCTGGCCGGCTGGCGCGCCAGCGAACTCGCACAGCAGGGTCGCGTTGGAAGCAGAACGCAGCTGCCCGAGGACGACGAGCTCCTCGCTCGCCAGGCGGGCCAGGAGTTCGTCCGTGGCGCGCTCGCCGGGATCGAGGGTCATGCGCGTCTGCGGTAGCCGTTCGCCCGTGGGCAGATGTGCCCGGCCGGGTCGATGGGCTGGCTGCAGAACGGGCACTCGGGCCGGCCAGCTGCGACCAGGGCTCGCGCCCGGTGGCAGAACGCGCGGGCCATGCGGGCTGTGAGCCACAGGCGCAGGGTGTCGGGGCCCTCGTCGTCGTTGTCGGCGATCTCCGGGATGTCGGCATCGTCCTCGGCGACGGCATGCGCCTCGATCACCGCAAGGTGGTTGGCGTCGTCCCAGCCGAGGGCCATCGCCCCGACGCGGAACTCCTCCTCGAGGGGCAGGTCGAGCGGGCTGTTGTCGTCGGACGGCACTGCTTCGCTCGCGGGGATGTCGCCGCCCGACGGGCGCGTCGCGTGGACTTCGTCGAGCAGGTGGTCGAGGCGCTCTGCCAGGGCAGCCACCTGGGTCTTCTCCAGCAGTACCGAAGTAACCCGGACGCCCTGTCGTGCCTGCAGGTAAAAGGCACGCTCGCCCGGCATGCCGACCGTTCCTGCGACGAACCGATCGGGCTCGCGGATGTCGAAGATGCGGCGGGCCATCAGGTACCCGCTCCCCCGCCGACGGCCGCGTCGCCCGACGTGCGCCGCTTGCGCTTGGCGGGAGCCGGCCAGGGCAGGACTCCCTCGGCTGTGTCGTTCATGACGCGTACGAAGGGCCGGCGCTCGGTGTACTCGACGATGCTGATGGACGCCGGGTCGACGCAGATGCGCTGGAACGCGTCGAGGTGCATTCCGAGGGCATCGGCCAGGATCGCCTTGATGACATCCCCGTGGCTGACCACTGCGTACACGCTGCCCCTGCCCAGCCGGGCATTCCACTCGCGAACGGCACTGACGGCACGGTGCTGCATGGCAGCCATGGCCTCGCCATCGGAGCCAGGGAAGACTGCCGCACTGGGGTGGTCCTGCACGGTGCGCCACATGGGCTCCTTGGCAAGGCTGGCGAGCTCGCGGCCCGTCCAGTCGCCATAGCGGCATTCGCCGAAGCGCTCGTCTACCGATCGCTCGAGCGTGCGTCCGGCGCACAGTGCATCCGCTGTCTCGATGGTGCGATCCAGGGGCGACGAGACAACGTGGGACAGCGGCACCGACGACAGCCGCACGGCAGCGCGCGCAGCCTGCTCATGCCCGCGCTCGTCGAGGAACACCCCCGGCGCCCAGCCGGCGAGGACGCCCGAGGCGTTCGCCGTGGTGCGCCCGTGGCGCAGGAGGACGACGGTAGACACGGGAACAGGGTATGCGCTGCACTGCTGGCCTGGCTCCCGGCGGTAGGCAAGAATGACCCCATGATGCGGGGCCTTGCCGTCTATGCCCCCGATCGCGTCATAGACGTCGACATGGACACCGACATCGCAAGCGCCCTCGCGGAAGCACGCCAGCAGGCAGCGCAGATCCCCGGCGCGTTCATCTGGCTGGGCCTCTTCGAGCCCACCCGAGCCGAGCTCGACTGCGTGCGCGAGGCCTTCGACCTTCCACCGCTGCAGGTCGACGATGCTGCCAATCCGCGGCAGCGGGCCAAGGTCGAGGTCATGGACGGCAATGTCCTCGCGCTCATGAAGGTCCTCGACTACCTCGAGAGCTCCTCGGACGTGCGCACGGGCCAGCTCGCCGTCTTCGCGGGCAGCGATCACGTGGTCTCCGTGCGCCACGGCAACGTCGGCGACCTGCGTCCGCTGCGGCAGCGCCTTGCGGCCGACGCGCGGCTGCGCGAGATCGGCCCCTTCGGCGTGCTGTACGCCGTCATGGATCACGTCGTCGACGACTACCTGGCCGTGACGGACGAGATCACCCAGGACATCGAGGACGTCGAGGTCGACGTGTTCGAGGAGGCAACGCAGCCTCCCAATGCCAGTCGCCTGTACTTGCTCAAGCGCGAGAACATCGAGATCAGGCGTGCGATCTCCCCTCTCGTGCCCTGGGCCCACGAGATGGCTGACGGTGTCGTCGACTGGGTGCCCGACGGCATGAGGCCGTATTTCCGCGACCTCGCCGAGCATCTCCTGCGTGCCAACGACAGTGTCGAGGCGAGCGACAACCTCCTGATGTCGCTCATGATGGTGTCGACGGCAATGCAGGATCTTCAGCAGAACAAGGACATGCGCAAGATCTCCGCCTGGGTGGCCATCGCGGCCGTGCCCACGATGATCGCTGCCATCTACGGCATGAACTTCGACACCATGCCCGAACTGCACGAGCCCTGGGGCTACCCCGCCGTGCTCGGCGTGATGGCCCTGGTGAGCTTCGCGCTCTACCGAGCCTTCAAGCGGTCCGGCTGGCTGTAGCAGGGCTCAGCCGGCGAGCCCTGACTCTGCCAGGAGCTCGGCCATCGTGCGCAGGATCTCGATCCGGGCCTCCAGCGTGGGGCCGTAGGGGGCGATGGTCAGCGTCGTCACGCCGGCATCCGCATAGGCACGGAGCCGCTCGCGGATCCGATCGCGCGGGCCGATGAGGCACGTGCTGTCGACCAGGCCCAGGGGGACGGCCGCGGCAGCGGCTCGGTAGTCCCGGGCGAGGTACGCCGCCTGGATCGCCTGCGCCTGCTCCTCGTAGCCCATGCGGCAGGCGAGCTGGTTGTAGAAGTTCGTCTCCTTGCTTCCCATGCCGCCCACGTACAGGGCCGTGTACGCCTGCAGCGGTGCTGCGCAGGCGGCGACGTCAGCGCCCATCACCACGGGGACCGTTGGCACGATGTCGAAGTCCGCGCGCGTGCGGCCGCTGCGCGCCAGCCCCGCATCGAGATGCGCGAGCGAGGCCGGGGCATGCTCGGGAGCGAAGAAGATCGCCAGCCACCCGTCGGCGATCTCGCCTGCGAGCTCGAGGTTGCGCGGCCCGATCGCGGCCAGGTACAGCGGGATGCGCTCGCGCACCGGATGAACGGTGAGCGTGAGGGCCTTCCCCGGGCCGTCGGGAAGCGGCAGGGTGAAGAAGTCGCCGGAGTAGGCGACCCGCTCGCGAGCAAGGGCCGTGCGCACGATGTCGACGTACTCGCGGGTCCGGCCTAACGGCCGGTCGAAGCGGACCCCATGCCAGCCTTCCGAGACCTGGGGGCCGGAGACCCCCAGCCCGAGTCGGAACCGGCCGCCGGACAGAGCATCGAGGGTCGCCGCCGTCATCGCAGTCATGGCGGGAGTGCGCGCAGGGATCTGGAACACAGCAGAGCCGATGTCCAGGCGCTCGGTCCGCGCAGCGACGGTCGCCAGCACCGTTGCCGCGTCGGATCCGTAGGCCTCCGCCGCCCATGCCACTGCATAGCCGAGTCGATCCGCCTCCATCGCGAGTGCGATGCCTTCGCCGGCATCGCTCGCGGCATCCCAGTAGCCGAGATTCACGCCCAGTCTCATGGCCAGCACCTGTCCCATCTCGATGTCGCTTCCGTGGCGAGCCTATGGCCCCGTGCCTGGCAGGCGGGGTAGCGTGCAGCGCATGCAGAAGCGTCCGCTGGGCCGGTCCGGGATCTGGGTCGGTCGTCTGGGCCTGGGCACCATGACCTGGGCGCGCGGCACGGACGAGTACGAGGCGCGTGACCAGCTCGCGGCCTTCCTCGATGCAGGCGGCAC
>CAYFLP010000078.1:7617-10021 GCA_964344045.1 uncultured Bifidobacteriaceae bacterium | reverse complement strand
CGGCCAGCGCCAGCGCATCGGCATCGCCCGCGCACTGGCCCTGCAGCCGCACATCATCGTCGCCGACGAACCCGTGTCGGCGCTCGACGTCAGCATCCAGGCGCAGGTCATGAACCTGCTCATGGACCTGCGCGACGAACTGGGCCTGTCGTACGTATTCGTCAGCCATGACCTCGCCGTCGTGCGCCAGATCGCCGACACGATCGCCGTCATGTACCTCGGGCGCATCGTCGAGTACGGCCCCGCCGATGACATCTACCGCGCGCCCCGGCATCCCTACACCGTCGCCCTGCTGTCAGCCGTCCCGGTCGCGGATCCGGTCGTGCAGCACGCACGCGAGCGAATCCGGCTCAGCGGCGACCTGCCCAGCCCGGCGGACCCCCCGTCCGGATGCCACTTCCGCACCCGGTGCTGGAAGGCTGCCGACCTGTGCGCCCAGGAACAGCCGCCGCTCAGGCAGCTCGACGGAGCAGGCCTGGTCGCGTGCCACTTCCCGGTGCCCGTGGAGACCGCCGAGGCAGCCGCTCCGTAGCGACGAACAGGGCTCCCGCGGTCACCAGCGCCGGCAATGAGTAGAAGCCGGCCACGTGCTCCGCGGTGATCTCGGGCATGACCAGGCCGAACCAGCCCAGGGTGCCCGGAAGCAGAACCAGTGGCAGCACGACCGCGGTCGCGACCAGGAACCACTGCGCGACCCGAGGCCGGATGACCGCACCCGCGAGAACGAAGCCCGCGGCGATGGCGCCGACCAGCGGCCACGAGACAGACCAGCCGCCTTGCACCGTCGTGCCGATGCCGACCATCAGGCGGAATGACTCTCCGATGCCGAGCAGCACGATCGCGACGATCCACGCCCAGCGCCGCAAGGGCTGTTCGTAGCCGGCGATCGCGGCCCACGCGAAGCAGCCGATGCCCAGTGCCAGGCCCGTGAAGACCATCCACCACACCTGCAGATCACCTGACATGGAACTCACCTCCTGCTGAGGCTCATCTCCATGGTGGATCGCGCAGGCACGCCCGGACAGGGCCCTACGTCCCGCTACTCGACCTTGATGACCGCCATCATCCCGGTGTCCTCGTGATCGAGGATGTGGCAGTGGATGACCGTAGTTCCCCCGAAGTCGTCATAGGCGACCCGGATCACCTGCTCTGACTTCGGGGCGACTGTCACGACGTCCTGCCAGCCTTCCTCGCCCTTGACCTGGAAAGGCCAGGCATGCAGGTGGATGGGGTGGTACATCGGGCTGTTGTTGCGGATGACCCATTCTTCGACGGTGCCCTTGCGCGCGGTGAAGTTCACGACGTCGGGATCGAATGGACGGCCGTCGATGGTCGGGTTCATGTGCCCGTCCAGCGTGATGACGCGCTGCTGGGCAATGGGCGTGCCAGGTGCGAACAGGTCACGGGTATCTGCCTGCAACGTGCGCGGCAGGACGCTGACATCGCCGCCAGCGCGCGGGTCGACCTGCGCGACCAGCTCGGGCACGCCCAGCGGCCCGCCGCCCGCCTCGTTCGACAGCCGTTGCGCGACGAGCCGGCCACCCTGCGCGCCGGCAGCGAGCGCGAGCTCTGTGCGCTCCCCCGGCGCGAGCTCGACCTGGCTCACGGCCTCGGGCGCGGGGAGCCGGCCGCCCTCTGCCGACAGCCGGATCATGGCCGGACCGTCGTAGGTGAGCAGCAGCCGCGTCGAGGCCGTCGCATTGACGACATGCGCCCGCTCGAGCAGCCCTGCCTGCGGCTGGAGGCGAACGCCGTCCTGGCCATTGGTCAGGATGCGCGGACCGCTGCGCCCCATCATGGCCGTCATCATGTCGACGCCCGAGGATCCCGAACCGGACATCATCATGCCGCCCATCATGTGCCCGGACGACGAGCCCGAGGACGATCCGGAACGTCCCCACGGGTTGGCCTGCGTCAGCGGCGGGTCGGTCACGACGAGCACGCGGTCGGTGGTGGCCGTGGCCAGGGCAGCGTCCGTGGAGTCCTCGACGATGATCGCGCCGGAGAGCCCCGAGGCCACCTGCTCAGCCGTCAGGCCGTGCATGTGCGGGTGGTACCAATAGGTACCGGCCTGCTGGTCTGCCGGCACGTCGTACTGATACGTGTGCGACTGCCCAGGCTCGATCATGATGAACGGGTTGTCCTGGGACGGCGCAACGTGCAGGCCGTGCGTGTGCAGGTTGGTCGGCTCCTGCAGGTCGTTCACCAACGTGATGGAGAAGTGGTCACCGGGATGCACCCGGATGGTCGGACCCGTCGCGTGGCCGTTGTAGGTCATCGCCCAGCGCTCGGTGCCGTCGTAGGGCACCTGGGACTCGGCGGCCGTCAAGGTGATGTGCGAGCCCCTCTCGACGACGGGCTCTATCGCCGACTCGACGCCGGCCGCCACGGAGGCCGGGGCGCT
>CAYFLP010000078.1:0-7517 GCA_964344045.1 uncultured Bifidobacteriaceae bacterium | reverse complement strand
GACACTGCGTGCATGGCCACCAGGCCGAGGACGGCCAGGAGGCAGGCGAGGGCCGCAACCCACGCCCGTCGCTTCCCGCCGACCGCCATGGCTCCAGTATCACCCCTGACGCCGCTGTCCTCCACCGCACGTCAGCCCGGCCACAGCCGCCGATAGCCTGGGCGCCTGGCACTCAAGCAGGCATGGATCCAGGCACGGAAGGGACGGCAGTGGGCGAGATCGCGATCGTCGCCATCGTGGGCTTCATCGCTGCCGCCATCAACGGTGTCGTCGGGTCCGGCACCTTGATCTCGTACCCCGTGCTGCTGAGCCTGGGCCTGTCGCCGGTGACCGCCAACGGCACCAACTCGGTCGGCCTGTCGCCCGGTGGCGTAGCTTCCGCCTGGGCCTACCGAGGGGAGCTCAAGGACCGCTGGCGCATCCTTGCCGTTCCGACAGCGCTGGCCATGGCCGGCGGCCTGATCGGCGCGCTCTTGGTCGTGAGCCTTCCCGCGAAGGTATTCACCGCGATCGTGCCCTGGCTCATCATCATGGCCGTGGTCCTCGTCGCCGTGCAGCCGTTGATGATGAAGGCACTGCGCCGGCGCAAGAACCATGCGGTCAGGCCAGGCCGCGACCTGCCTGCCTGGACCTTCTTCCTGGGCATCTATGCCGGGTACTTCGGCGCTGCCCAAGGCGTCATGTACTACGGCGTCCTGGGGCTGCGCTACGACGAGGACCTCCAGCACGTCAATGCCGCCAAGAACCTCATGGGCTCGCTGGCCAACCTGATGGGCGCCCTGGTGTTCGCGTTCTCGGGCCTGGTCTCGTGGGAGCTCGCGGCAGCGCTGTGGCTCGGGTCGATCCTGGGTGGCTACTACGGCGGCCGCTTCGCCAAGCGGATACCTGCTCCCTACCTGCGGGCCCTGATCATGGCCGTGGGCCTGCTCGCCGTGCTCCTGCTCTGGCTGCGTCGCTAGCCTCGCTAGCCTGCTCACGTGGATCTCGAACTCGGCGTCGACACCTTCGGCGATGTCAGCACGGCACCGGACGGCTCGCTCGAGGCCCATCCGGAGGTCATCCGGCAGGTCGTCGAGCAAGGTGTCCTCGCCGACGCGGCCGGCATCGACTTCTTCGGCATCGGAGAGCACCACAGGCCGGATTTCGCTGTCTCGTCTCCGGAGATGGTGCTGTCGGCGATCGCCGCGCGAACCCAGCGCATCCGTCTCGGCAGTGCGGTGACCGTGCTGTCGAGCGACGATCCCATCCGCGTGTACCAGCGTTTTGCCACCCTCGATGCGATCTCGCGAGGTCGCGCGGAGGTGATCCTCGGCCGGGGCTCCTTCACCGAATCCTTCCCGCTCTTCGGCCTGGACCTCTCGCGGTACGACGTGCTCTTCTCCGAGAAGCTCGACCTGTTCACGAAGCTGCTGTCCGAGGAGCCCGTCACCTGGCAGGGCTCCTTCCGCACCCCGCTGCGCGACCAGCGCGTGTACCCGACGACCAGCGGCGGCCTGCGGGCCTGGATCGCGGTCGGCGGAACGCCGGAATCCGTCGTGCGCGCGGCCTCCCATGGCCTGCCCCTGATCATCGCGATCATCGGCGGCCCCGCGGCACGCTTCGCGCCGCTCGCCGACCTCTACCGGCGAGCGTGCGAGCAGGCGGGTGGCGCCCGGCTGCCCTTGGGAGTCCACTCCCCCGGCCACGTCGCCGACTCCGATGAGCTGGCGCAGGAGCAGGTGTGGCCGCACTGGAAGGCGCTCTACGCGCGCATCGGCAGCGAGCGCGGCTGGCCGCCGGTCACCCGGGAGCAGTTCGAGGGCGAGGTGCACAGCGGCTCGCTGTACGTGGGCTCGCCCGAGACCGTCGCACAGCGCATCGCCGATACCGTCCGCCTCCTCGGCCTGCAGCGCTTCGAGATGAAGTACGCCAGCGGGCCGATGCCACACGAGCACCTCATGCGCAGCCTGGAGCTCTACGGCACGAGTGTCATCCCACGCGTGCGCGAGCTGCTGGCCTAGCAGTCGAGCAGCTGCTCCATGAATCCGCCGAATTCGCCACTGGCATCGACCAGGTGCACCTCGAGGATCCAGTGGCAGGCATTGCCCTGGGGGTCCGTCCGGCGCATGGGCAGGTCGCTTCCGGGCGTGATGTAGCAGTCCAGCCCGTCGCCCGAGATGCGCTCATGCGGAAACTCGCCGACCAGGTGGCCGACATGCGTGTCGGCGGGGCTGAACCCTGCGCGGCGCATGCAGTCGCTCACGTAGGCGAACAGCTCTGCTCCCGTGATGCCCGGCCGGCTGGCGAAGTGCTCCCGGCCCTGTTCCCAGATCACCGCCAGCGCATCGCGCAGGGCCACCTTGCGAGGATCGTCGCCGAGCACGTAGGTGCGGCCATAGTCGGCCTCCCAGTCGGCGAATACCGGGCCGAAGTCGATGAAAACGATGTCGTCCGCCTCGATGGCGCGGTCGGGGGGATTCGAGCGATAGGGCTCGACGGTGTTGGCTCCGGCCCGGACGATGCGCTTGTGCCAGAAGCGCTCGACGCCGAACAGCTCCGCAGCGAGCCTGCGAATCTCATCTGAGGCCTCGCGTTCGCTCACGCCTGGACGTATGACTCCGCGGGCGACGACCTCGGCGAACAATTCCTCGGCCTGCTGCTGTGCCGCTGCCAGGGCGATGGCCCGTGCGTCCTGCGGATTCGATTCGTCCGGGGCATCCGGGGCGGCCTGTGTCATGACGCCGCGAGCCTAGTCCGGCTGCAGCGCGAGGGAGGGCCGATCCTCATCCCTGCGGCCAGTGCGCTCGGCAGCGACGCCCGCGAGGACGACGCAGGCAATGCCGAGCAGTTGCGGGAGCATGGGCGCCTGCCGGAGCACGATTGCGCCGATCACCAGGGCGATGGCGGGCTCGAGCGCCATCAGGGTGCCGAATGCGGCCTTCGTCAGCCGGCGCAAGGCGAAGAGCTCGAACGTCCAGGGAATGACGGGAAGCAGCAACGCAGCGGCGACAGCGATGCCGAGCACGCGCAGGTCGACATGGCCCCACGCCTGCGGGATGCCGAAGGCGGCCGTGGCCAGTGCGGCGACGGGCAGCGAGATGGCCAGGCCGTCGACCCCCGCGAACCGGTCGCCGACGTGCGCCGTGATGACGATGTACAGGCCCCAGCCCGATGCCGCCAGCACGGCGAAGGCCAGGCCGGTCACGCTGAGCTGGCCCTTCCACGGCTCGGTCAGCAGCACGACCCCGGCCAGGGCCAGGGCCGGCCAGGCAAGCGCCCGACGCGTGCGGCTGGTGATGGCAGCGACGGTGAGGGGACCGAGGAACTCGACAGCGACTGCCGTGCCCAGGGGCAGGCGGTCAATGGCCTCGAGGAAGCAGATGGTCATGAGCGCCGAGACCAGGCCGAGGAGGACTGGCGCGCGCAGTTCGCGCATGGACCATCGCCAGTAGCGCGGACGAGCGATGAGGATGAAGGCAAGGGCGCCGAGGGTCAGGCGCAGCCAGGCAGTGCCGGCGACGCCGACATCGCCGAACAGGCCTACCGAGATCGCTGCTCCGAGCTGCACGGACAGCATGGCCACCACGGCGAGAGACCAGGCGGGTACCCGATCGAGGGGATGCACCGACGCGGTCACGAAGTGCACAATACTGCACTTCCTCTCGGGGTGTCCGCATAGGACATAATCCGCACGTGACGCGGTTCGTGTGGCTGACCATCTTCGAGACCATCGGGTGCATGGCCGTCGGGTGGCTCGCGGCGTATTACGTCGTGCGCTGGACCAAGCGTGGCCAGCGCGGCCGGCAGAAGTACGTCAACGGCGACGCCCTGAGCTTCGTCGGCGGTGCGCTCGGCATCGTGCTGGGCCTGCTGCTGCTCTTCGCGAGCCAGCACTACTCCGATGCCCGCGAGGCATCGCGTGAGGAGGCCACGTCGGCGACGGCGCTCTACGACTCCCTGCAAGGCTTCCCCGAGGCCCAGCGCGCAGCCGCACGGCATGACGTCTTCTGCGCGGTGGAGTCGCTGCGCACCGACGACTGGGTGGCGTCGCAGGTCAATGACGTCACCGGATCCGAGAACACGCACGCCTGGATGGACAGGCTGCGGGACGACATCGACGGACTCGATCAGTCGACAGATGCCGCCGGCTCGCTCCACTACTTCGTCAACGACAGCTATATCTCCCTGAGCAAGGCGCGCGAGATCCGCCTGCTGCTCGGGCTTCACCAGATCCCGAACATCGTCTGGGTCGTCATCGCGATCTCGACGACGGTGTTCACCTTCCTGCTCGCGCTGCACATGGGCCCACGCCGCCGCAAGACCATCGCCGTGCTTATTGCCACCGGCCTGGTCATGTGCACGATCAACGTCGCCCTGACTGTGCTCGACTACCCGTACAAGGGCGCCGTCGGACAGCTCAATCCCACTGCCATGGACGCAGCGTCGCGCGCACTCCAGGACAGGTACGTCAACGACGACTTCAGCGCGTGCCCGCAGCTGGTGACACCGGTCTACGAGTCCTGGGACTAGGCGCGGTCAGTACTCGCCCTTGATCACGAAGAAGGACCCTCGGATCACGCCGGCGAGCTTGGACTTCTGCGTCGCGAACTTGAACTTCGAGGCGAGCTCCTGCGGGACCTCCATGCCCTCGGAGAGCTTGAAGCCCACGGCACGCTTCTTCGCATCGGCGATCGTGTACATCACGTTGATCGACAGCCCGCTCTCGTAGAAGACGTACGTCATGCGGATGCCATCGACTTCGAAGGACGTTGCCTCCAGCGGCGGCGAGGAGATGACGATGTCACGCTCCTCGCGCAGGATGCGCGAGACGTAGTCCACTGCCTTCTTGGCCTTCGCGGCAGGCTCGACCGTGAAGACGTGGTCGTACTTGTTCTTGAAGTAGCGAGCCTCGTTGGCCCGCAGGCCCGCCAGGGCTGGCGCGACCGGGGATGCCTCCAGCCCGGTGGTCGATACCTCGGCGAAGTCGACGGCGTATGCCATGCCTGCTCCTGGTGTACTAGCGGATCCCACGGGCCGGCGGGCGCTCGGACAGCGGGACCGGACGATCGCGCCACCCTACGCTGCCCGCGGCATCTCGCTCGAATTGCAGCAGGCGCGAGGATTCGGGCGCCTGGCCATCGCCTGCCAGCCGCTCCTGGGCCACGGCCAGGAGCTCTGCGGCCATGAGACCCAGGTCGTGCACTGCCTGGTGCTTGTGGGCACGAGCGCCCAGGTCGACCTGTGCGATCGCCTCGAGCCCGTGACCGAGGTAGCAGTCGATGAGCGTCGACAGCTCGACGCCGTAGGCGGCCGGCACGGACACGTCCTCGAAGAACGACCTACGCACCGCCCACTCCCCCGCCAGCGGCTGGACGACATATGCCAGGTCGGGCCACCACAGATTGAGCAGCGGGCGCGCGACGAGCTCGGTGACCCGGCCGCCTTCCGTGCTCGGCTCCCCTGCGAGGTCGAGCACTCGGTCATAGAACCCCTTGGCGAGCAAAGTGCCCGGAGCAGCGAGCATGGCACCGACCAGGCCCGTGACGAAGTGCGGGCCGAACAGGGTCAGGTCGGCGTCGACGAAGACCAGGATGTCCCCCGAGGTGACGAACATCGACTTCCACAGGGCCTCGCCCTTGCCGGGCATCGAGCCGAGATCGGGGCGGACATCGCAGGTCGCATGCACGGTGGCGCCAGCGGCCCGGGCCAGCTGCGCCGTGGCATCGGTCGAGTCGGAGTCCATCACGACCACCTCGTCGACCACACCGGCCCGGCGAACCTCGTCGGCCACCTGCACGACCGCGGCGATGGTTCGCTCCTCGTTGCGCGCCGGGATCACCACGCTCACCGACGCCCGGCGTTGCTCCTTCAGGCCGAGCACTCGCTGGATGCCGAAGTCCTCGTGCCGATAGGTGTGCGACTCGAACCACGGTTCCCCGCCTGCCGCAGGCACCGCCATGCCGTGACCCGGTACGGGAGGGTGCTCGGCCATGAGCACACCCTGCCACCCGTGCTCCACGGCCGGACGAGGAGGGAGCGCCCTGTGATTACGATCAGGCCATGAGCGAGGGCACCCTCAGGCTGGGCACCCGGGCCTTCGAGCCGGGCCGCCCCGTGGTCATGGCGATCGTGAACCGCACCCCCGATTCGTTCTTCGATGCAGGCCGCACCTTCGAACAGGGTGCCGCACTGGCACGCGTCGACCAGGTCATCGCGGAGGGTGCCGACATCATCGACATCGGCGGGGTGAAGGCCGCACCGGGCGACGTCGTCGACGCTGACGAGGAGGCTCGGCGCGTCGTCGACTTCACCGCCGAGATCCGCTCCCGCTACCCCGACATCGTGATCTCCGTCGACACCTACCGCGCAAGCGTCGGAGAGCTCGTCTGCCAGGCGGGTGCCGATCTCATCAACGATGCCTGGGGCGGGTGGGAGCCCGACCTGGCGCATGTCGCAGCCCGGCACGGCGCCGGGCTCGTCTGCACGCACGCCGGCCACCTCCCCCCGCGCACCCGCCCGCACCGCATCGCCTACCCGGACGTCGTCGGCGACGTGCTCGGCACCCTCACGGCCATGGCAGGCACTGCCGTGGCCGCCGGCGTGCGCCGCGACGGCATCCTGATAGATCCCGGGCACGACTTCGGCAAGAACTCCCGGCACTCCCTCGAGGTGACGCGCCGGCTCGACGAGCTCGTGGCGACCGGCTGGCCCGTGCTTGTCGCGCTGTCGCGCAAGGACTTCGTCGGCGAGTCCCTCAACCTGCCCGTCGACGACCGGCTGGAGGGCACGCTCGCCGCGACGGCCATCAGCGCCTTCCTCGGCGCACGTGTCTTCCGGGCGCATGACGTAGCGGCGACAGTTCGCACCGTGCGCATGGTCGCGGCCATCCGCGGCGACGCCGACCTGGCCCTGGGCCGACGGGGCCTGGCATGAGCCTCCACCGCGCCTGCGTCATTCCCGGCGCTCCCCTGCTGATCCCCGACATCGCAGCGGGTTCCGCTCTGCTCGACGACGACCTGCGCAGCGACACCCGCGAGGTCGTGCGCGCGCTCGTGACTACCGCGCAGTCCACGGGCTCGACCGTCATCGTCGTCGGCACGGGCCCGCAGGCCGGCACCATCGACGGAACCTGGGACTGGGCGCCGCTCGGCGTGCCGGTCCGGGGCGAGGGGCGCACGGGCCTGCCGCTCGCGCTCGGCATCGGCGCCTGGTTCCTCGACGATGCGGGCTACGACGGACCGCGCACCTACGTTGCCGTCGCCGAAGACACCAGCAGCGCGGCCGCCGTTCGGCTGGGGCAGCAGCTTGCCGACGACGACATCTGCCTCCTCGTCGTCGGCGACGGCACGGCATGCCGCGACCTCAAGGCACCTGGGTATTTCAATGCACGTGCGGAGGACTGGGACATGGCTGCTGCGGCTGCGCTGGCAACAGCGGACACCGACGCCCTCATCGCCCTCGATCCCGCGGAAGCCCGCGAGCTGCGCGCGGCCGGCCGCGCGCCCTGGCAGGTCCTGGCCGGTGCGGCCTCCGGGCAG
>CAYFLP010000077.1:0-10046 GCA_964344045.1 uncultured Bifidobacteriaceae bacterium | reverse complement strand
CCCCACGTGTTGGCACCGCCGCCTGTCGCGTCGATCGAGGCCTGCCGGAGCACCAGGTAGCGGCACTGGCTGCCCTCGTTCAAGAAGGCGTAGCTGACCATGACCGGGATCCGCGCGGATGTCGCCGGCCACTCGGAGTAGTACTGGAAGTCGAGCAGTCGCGAGCGGGCAGGCAGCGCGAGGGTGCCGAGGTGCTGCACGGCCGAGGTGTTCGTGTCGGTCGAGGCGAGCTCGCCGTCCCAGTCCATCGACAGCACGGTGTGGGTGCCGAGCACCGTGACGTACGGCGCGCCGACGTCGGTCGTCATGCGGGTCTCGTTGAGCGTGTAGAAGTGCGAGTCGACCGTCGGAGTGAGCGCGTAGTCGTGCGGCACCTCGCCCGCGGCATGGCCGGGGGCGGCAGCGAGGCCCAGCAGGACAGCCGCAGCCGACATGACCGCCAGGACCCGGGCAGAACTGCGCACAGGGAGGACCTTCAAAGCCGACACCTTCCGCTCATCCCCGTATCGCTGACGCCTGCCCCAACCTACGAAACCTTCGCGATTCTCGCCAGCCGTTGGCTGTAAGGACACTCACATGCCCTCGATCGGGGGGATTTCCCTACTCTTGGTGGGTGCGCCGCAGGCTGGAGTCCCTTCGGGATCCCGTGCTCGATTCCGTGCTCGATCCCATGCTGATTGCCGCAGTGTCGATCGGTGCCTGGCTCGTTGGACGCCCCTGGGCCGGCTTCAACTCGCCGGACTCGGAGTTCTACGCATCACTGGCCCTCTTCGGCTCCGATGTCGCCGACCGATCACTCGACCCTGCCTACACCTGGACGCGCCTGGGCTACATCGCCCCGGTGCGCGCGCTGACGTCAGCGTTCGGCGCCTTCGCCGGCTTTGCCCTGTGGCGGCTCGTGCTGATCGCTTTCGTCGTCGGCTCGGTGTACTGCGTCGTGCGCCTGGTGGGCTCGCGCCCGCTGGCGGTCGTGCTCGCCGCGTTCACCGCGCTCAACACCGTCGTCATGAGCTTCGTCGGCAACACCTACCTCACCGGGACCCTCATCGCCGCCACCTGCCTGCTCCTCGCGCTGGCCTGCTGGCAGGCATTCGGCACCCCGCGCTTCGCGTGGCTGCCGGCGCTGCTCTCGGGGGCAGTTGCCGCCTGGCTTGCCATGGTGAATCCCTACGGCATGCTGCTGGGGCTGACGATGTGGTGCGGCGTGCGCGTCGTGACCCTCGTGCAGGTGCCGGATCGCCGATGGCGGAACCTCGCCCGCGACGTCGGGTGCGCTGTGCTCGGCTTCGCAGTCGTCTTCACGGGCTTCATCGCGGCCGGCCTCGTCATCTTCCCCGGCCGGAACTGGCTCTCTACCTACCTGGACTGGAACTCACGGCTCGACTACGCGACGTTCATCGGGGATGCGCATGCCTGGCAGCACGACATCGCGCTGCTGGTACCCGTGCTTGCAGTGGTCCTCTCGGCCGTGGCCCTCATGCGGGCCCGCGCCCCCCGGGTGGCAGTGGTCGCCCTCGTCATCGCTGTTGCGAACCTGGCTTTCACCGCTGCCTACCTCGTGGCCGTGCCAGGCCCCTGGCTCGAGGCGCCGACCTACGTGGCGCTGCTGTGGCCCGGAGCCCTGGTCGCGTCCGCGCTCGCCTACAGCGCCATCGCTGCTCCTGCGACGGGGCCGGTCCGCTGGGGCTGGGCGCACGCGGCTGTCTCCGCAGTGGCAGTCGCCCTTGTGCTGTGGGCAGGGCGCTGGGATACGGACGTCGCTGGGATCGCTGCCCTGGCCCTCGCCGTGGCGATCTGCGTCCTCGCCCTCGCGGCGAACCTGCGCATGCGACGGCCGGTCACCACGGGCGCAGCGATCCTGGCCCTGGTGGCCGTCTCGGCGTTCTACCTCGGCGCGCAAGTGCTGCAGAACGGACGCGGCCTGGTGGGCAGTTACGGCCAGTTCCCCTTCCGTGCTGCCTACGTCGACTTCGACGGCGACCTGCTGATGAGCTCCAAGATCGCTGCGGAGGAGTTCGTGCTCGCGCACACGAGCCCGGGGGATCGCGTCGCCATCTGGACCGACCCCGATCGGATGATGGCTGCCGTTGCGGCAATGCAACTGTGGGGCTGGTACAACAACGTCGGGTCAGGCAGCACCCTGTCCGAATCCGAGGCCGCAGCGCTGGAGCAGTCCCGTCCGAGCGCGATCGCCATGTACGCACCCGAGCGCGAGCAGATCGACGCCTTCTACGCGAGCCTGCCGACCTGGGCACTGCCGTCGCCCCCGGAGTGCACGACCGTGCCGTACCTGGGCGTGGGCAACACGCACCCCTCGGTGTGCGTGACGCACCTGCGCTGGAGCTAGCACGCTCGCGGCCGACGGCCGGCTAGGCGAAGTTGCGCAGCAGTCGCGCCCCGCTGAGCTCGGCCACGGTGGCTTCGGTCGCAACTGCCCGCAGTCGTTGCACGTCGTTGATGCGGGCCGCCGTGCGCGGTGCCTGCCGGATGGCGTTCCAGGCCCGAGTCGGGGTCGACTTCGCCTGCTGACCGCGCGCGAGGCCCACCTGCTGCTCGGGGCTGACGCGATAGTCGATGACCTGGGCATCGTCGAGGACGAACGCCTCCATCGCCGTTGCAGCGAGGGACCACCACCTGTCATGCAGCCAACCCGCAGGAATCCCCTGCTGCGCAAGGGGAATCGGGCGCACCGCACTGGCTCCCCCCGTCGCGAGGGACCATCGCAGGGCGATGCGCATGCGCTCTCCAGGGGTGGCCTGCGCCCACCGGGCGGGCACGGGAAAGGCCGTGCGCAGCGTGCCCCCGAGCACAGCGCCGCTGTCGTCGACCAGGCGACCATCGCTGGCCACCATGATCGCTTCCGGCGAGCTGTCGAGGATTCCGGCCTGCCGGGCGATGCGATCGGCGTGCCAGACGTCGTCGTGATCGCCGAGCACCACGACATCGGCATCGGCGCACGCTGCCAGGCCCTGCCGGAAGTTGTCGGCAACCCGGGTCGTGATGTCGCGGGCCGTGGTGAGGGCCTGCACGACCCTTCCGCGATCGCCGAGCAGGCCACGTGCGATGGAGCGCGTGCTGTCAGTCGAGTTGTCGTCGACGACGAGCACGTAGTCCGCCGGACGGTCCTGGCGCAGGACGCTCGACAGGGTCTGCTCGATCCACCGCTCCGAGCTGCTCGTGACGATCAGTGCGGCGATCGTCATCCCCGGCCTGTGCCCTTCTTGCCGCTCGCATAGAGCCGCGCGATCAGTTCCTCGTACTTGTCGGTGACGGCTTCCCATTGGTAAGCATCGAGAATTCGCTGTCGACCGAGCTCGCTCAGCCTCTCGAGCTCCAGGTCGTGGGTGCCATCGGCCACCTGATCGAGCAGGCTTGTGAGGGCGTCGGCGTCGGGCCAGAACCACGCATTGCCGTCCGTGACCTCGCGGTTGAACTCGACATCGAACCCGAGGACGGGTGCCCCCGCGCCCATCGCCCGCAGCAGCGATGGGTTCGTGCCGCCGACGGAATGGCCGTGGATGTAGGTGATCGCGTTGGCGTAGAGCTGGTCGAGCAGCGCCTGGTCGTAGATGCCGCCGACGAAGCTGATGCGCGGATCATTGCGCGCTGCTTCATGCACCTTCTCGACATACCAGTCGCTGTAGGGAGCACTGCCGACCACGACGAGCGTGCGGGCCTCGTGGCTCTCGCGATAGGCATGCACGGCATCGAGCACGTGGTTCTCGGGCTCGAAGCGCGCGACGATCAAGTGATAGTCCTTCGACTGCAGGCCGAGCTCGCCGAGGCGGTCGCTGCCGGGATGAATGACCTCGGCGCCATACGGGATCACCACGCAGTCGCGTCCGTACTGGCGCTTGACGTGATCGGCGATCGCCTGGGCGTCCGCGATGACGGCCCTGCCCCACTTCACAGAGGCCTTCTCGGCCCATCGGTAGTACTTGGCGCCGGCGCCACGCCACTTCTCGCGCTTGGACTCCAGGCCATCGAGATGGATGGCAGCGGGGATGCGGGCCGCGACGAGGGGCTGCAGCAGGGGTGCGTTGCCTGCGTTGAGCAGGAGGACGACGTCGGGGTGATCCTTGATGATCGCGTGCGCAGTGCTGATCGCGGTGTGACTGAGGGTCTCGGCCATGCGATGCCGCACGGCCGGCAGGTTCACCAGGCGCATGCCTTCGTAGTGCGTGATGGTCTGCCCGGGGTTGCGGCAGTAGACCGTGACCTCGTAGCCACGGGCCGCAAGGCGCTTGCCGATCTCCTCGACCGCCGTCTCGAAGCCGCCATACAGGGCCGGCACGCCGCGCGTGCCCATCAGGGCGACCTTCACGCCATAACCGTACTGGGCGTGCCCGCAGCGAGCGCCCGGTGCGCCGCTGCCCACTGGTAGCCTCGCCGCGTGCAGGCAACCCCGCTATCGATAGAGGGCGCATGGTCGTTCACCCCCGTCCTGCGACCCGATGACCGCGGCGTGTTCCTCGAATCCTTCAAGGCCTCGGTCTTCGAGGAGGCCGTGGGCCACATCTTCGACCTGCAGCAGATGAACATCTCGGTCTCGCGCATCGGCACTGTGCGCGGCGTGCACTTCGCCGAGGTGCCGCCCGGACAGGCCAAGTACGTGCAGTGCTTCAGCGGCCGCATCCTCGACATCGTCGTCGACATCCGCGTCGGCTCGCCGACCTTCGGCCAGTACGACGCGATCGAACTCGATGACCAATCGCGCACCGGGCTGTACATCGCCGAGGGCCTGGGGCATGCCTTCTGCGCGCTGACCGAGTCCGTCACCGTCGGCTACCTGTGCAGCGAGCCGTACGCGCCCACGCGCGAGCACGGCATCCACCCACTCGATCCCGAGCTCGCACTGCCGTGGCCGGCAGGGTCGGGCCTGCTGTCGCCGAAGGACGCCGCAGCACCCACGCTCGCGCAGGCTCTCGAGACGGGGCTGCTTCCGACGTACGAGGACTACCTGAGCTTCACCGCCGAGCTGCGCACCCCCCTCTAAAGACCCCGGATCCCACCACCCCAGGTCTGACCACCCTCCCCCGGGTTTGACCCGGCTGCTGGGCCAAACAGGGCGACACGGCGGTGAAAGGTGCCCTATCGCCAGGTTTGGCCCAGCAGCCGGGTCAAACCTGAGTGGGGGGTTAGGGGAGCTCGTCGCCGAGGCCCAGGCTCACGCCGGGATAGGCCTTCGTGTCGACTTCCATGTGCGTGCCGTCCTTCACCGCACCCGCCCACCAGGCCAGGGCCATCTGCTGCAGTGCGTACTCCTCCTTGCCCAGCCGGTATGACTCCTCGGCGCGGCCATCGGCATACATGTGCCCATCGGCGTACCGCAGTTGGAGCGCTCGCGCATCGCGGGCGTGGTCGGCGAGGAAGGTCGCGGCGTTGACGTCGGGTGCTGCGTAGGCATTGGCGAAGCCGTCGACGCCCACGAAGGTTGCCGGCCGGCGATTGCCCCAGCTGACGCCCATCGGGTAGTAGATCTGGCCCAGCGGCTGGTACACGGTGCCACCGGGAGGCGCGTACGGCGGCGAGTCGAACTTCACGACTGCGAGTGCCCGGTACACGATGTCGGCGTTGAGGAACAGGGCCTCGGGAACGGCCTGGCCGCCTGAGCGCAGCATGCTTGCCGCCCACCACAGGTGCTGCACGTTCTGGATGTAGTCGGGATTGACGATGCCGTGGTTGGTCACCGTTCCGTCCTCGTTCGCATTGGTGCCCGGGAGCCGCACGTCGACCTGCACGCCGTTCACGTAGTGCGGAGTCTTGAGGTCGCTGGGCCGCGAGAATGCCGCAATGCCCATGGCAATCAGGGAGTTCCGCCACTTGGGTGCGCTGGGGTGCGTAGGCATCATCGCGAGGGCGAGCGCCGGGGCCATGAGATCCCACGAGACCTCGTCGGCCTGCGAGTCGCCCGGGGTGATCTCCACGCCGAGCCGGTTGCGGAAGTAGCGCGGGCCGCGCGCGGAGGCGTACTCGGCTTCGCTCACCACCATGGCCGCGACGTAGGCGCGCTCCTGCTCGCTGAGCTCGTCCCACAGCAGCCAGCCTGCCTGGCCGGCGCTCACCGCCCACAGCGCCGACTGCCAGTTGTTGCCCCAGCCGCCCGGCGACAGCGCGCCGTGCTCGCAGGCGAGCGAGCGGATATGCCAGCGCGCGAAGTCGGTGAGCTGCTGCGCAGTGATGCCGTTGACGGTGGTCCACTTGCTCGTCGTGAGCGCGATCGACGCCGCAAGGGCTTCGTTCGCAGACCGGCGAATCGACTCCTCGATGGTCTTATGCGTGCTGAGCGGGTCGTAGTACGTCCGATCGACGCGATCGGCGAGGCGGGCGGTGATGTCGTTGGTCATCACATAGCGCAGCCCGTCCTGCATCGTGGCGAGGATCTCGCGGTTCCCCGCGATGGCGAAGGTGCCCTGCGGGGTCTGCGGTGCATGGACGAGCTTCGCCGCGCGCGAGCCGTAGGCCTCGCCGTTGCGCGTCGCCGTCGGGCAGCGCCCGGTGGCCGTCGCCTGGTTGGCGACGAGCGGGGTCTCGTCCGCCGTGATCTTGTACGGCCGCGGGTCGAGTTGATGGACGTGGTCGAGCCCGGCGCTGAGCTGCCAGACGGCCCGGTTCTGGACGAAGCCCGGATCCCACCGGCCATCGCGATTCCAGTCGCCCACGACCGGAAGGTCGCCAGGACCGCCCAGGCTGAACTGGAGCATCGCCTTGTGGGCACTGGGATAGCGCGTGATGGTCACGCCCTTGCCGACGTCCTTCCGGAGGAACTTCCTGGCGCTCGCCCGCTGGGTGCCGGTGACCATCAGGTACCAGGTCGTGCCGCGCACGACGCCGATGTCATCGGTGCCGTCGCCGTCCCAGTCGCCGACGACGGGGAGGTCGCCCGCGACGCCGAAGCTCATGGGCGGGCTCGGCTGCCCGTTCGCGCGCTGCCACAGCCAGGTGCCCGCTCGGTAGACGCCGATGTCATCCGTGCGGTCGGTATCGATGTTGCCCACGACTGGGATGTCGCCGGCCTCCCCGCCGAAACTGCCCTGTGACTGCCACTCGGGCTTGCCGACCGAGGCACTCGTCACGAACCACTGCCCGTTGTCGTAGCGCCCGGGCGTGTCGATTCCGTCGCCGTTCCAGTCGCCCATCAAGGGCACTCCGCTGGCAGGCGGCAGCTGGACGAGGGTCGCCGCATTGCGCCCGCGTCCGTCCGACATCACGATCCAGCGGCCCTTGGCGACGTTGGCAGCGGCGGGAACCGACCTCGGCGCGACCGTCGCCCGCGTCGACGTGACCTCCGGAAGCCGTGCGAGCGAGGGGATCGGGTCGACGTGCGGCTTGCCATCGGGCGCGATCGCAGGTCCGGCCGGCACAGCGCTGCCGGGAGCCGCGAGGCCCAGGGCCCCGCACGCGACGGCGAGCGAGGTCGCCGCGATGAGTGCCGTGCGCATCAGGGGGCGCACTCCGGGCACATGGCGTTGGGCTGCATGGGGACCTGGACGCTCACCACGCGCCCGTCCGCGCGCCCGCCGGCATAGCCGGTGAGGCTCTCGCCCGACGAGGGCCGGAACCACAGCAGCGCGACGCGCATCCGAGGATCAAGGTTGAGGGCGAGGTCGACGTAGCCCGTCGCGGTCGCCGGGTACGGGAACTCCGGCATGTCGCGGTAGAAGCGGTTCTCCGCCTTGCTCATGACGCCATGCAGGCTCGACACCCACAGGTTGGGCAGCAGGCCAGCACCGTCCCACAGCACCGTCGTGTAGCCGGGATACGGCTGGGCCGCCGCCTGGGCACTGATGATGCCCAGGCCGACCAGGTTGTTCTCGATGCCCTGCGTGCGGTCGGCACCGGCCTGCACGCCTGCGGCAGCTGCGAAGCCGTTGCTCAACTTGGCCAGCGAGCCCGCATAGCCCAGGGACCCGAGCAGCGCGGCACCCGCGATCACCACTGCCGTCAGTGCGGTTGCCCTGGACGCCCCCGCCAGCGCGCGGACGAGCGCGACGGCAGCCATGGCGGCAAGCAGCGGCACGGTCGCGAGCAGCATGGCATCGAGCGGCTTGAGCACGTAGTACGACTCCAGGCGGCTCACGTTGGCAGCGTCCGCACCGAGGACGAAGACGATCGCGACGACACCCGCCCCCGCAACGGGCCCGAGCACGGCCATGGCGAACGCACGCCGGCCGCTGCGCCACAAGAGCACGGCAAAGCCGGCTGCGATGACCGGCGAGGCAAGTGCCAGGCCGATGTTGAAGGGCGCCATGCCGGTCGTGACCGCGCCGAGGCCGGTGGTGAAGTCCGAGGTCGACTGACCCGGCTCGACGCCGAGGATCGCGGCAGTCTGGGTGAGCCCGAGCCACATGGCCAGCAGCACGTTCGCCCCGAGCCAGGCCAGGCCGGCCCACAGCCGGTACCGGAGCAGGGCGATTGCGACGACGATTCCGGACGCGACGAGCCCGAGCGCGAGCGGAGTCCACAGGCCGATCACGGCGAGCAGTGCCAGCGGCACGAGGAACCAGCCCAGCACCCGCGCCGAGCGCCAGCTTCGCGCGCTCACGTAGGCGGCGCTGACCATCACGGTCACCGCCATCATGAAGTTGGTGAAGCCGGCGTTGTACAAGAAGGCCGGGCTGCCGAGCAGGCCGAAGGCCGCCACGGCAGCGGTCGCCAGGGGCTGGGTCCACCGGGCACGCTCACGGCCGCCGAACCGCGCGGCAGCATCGCCGCCGAGCCAGGCGAGGGCCGAGAGGCAGAGGGCGAACCCGATCGCATTCCACTGCACATAGGGCCACAGCAGGCCGACTCGATCGCTGACCGCGGTGCCGTGCGATGCGTACTGCGCCAGCGCATCGACGGTCGAGTGCAAGGTCGGGTACCACTGGTTCCACGCGACGGAGCCGTCGGCGGTCTGCCAGGTGGTGCTCTGCTCCATGTAGGTGTTGGCGAAGGTGGTGAAGTGGCCCTGGTTGTCCCAGCCGCTGAAGAACAGCCCCGCGACGATCTGCTGCGCGCTGGCGCCGACGTATGCCGCCATCAGCCAGGCCCCGCTCACCACTGCGAGCAGGGCGACGATGCCGTCGTTCCAGGTCGGCCTCGGCACGATGGGAAGGTCGTCCGTCATCTTCCTGATCGCCGGGACGAAGCCGAGGGCGAAGAGCACCGCCATGGCCACGACGAGCAGCAGTCGCGCGCTCAGGGCATTCACCGGAGTTGACCCGGCCCGAGGCCAGGCCACCGCGATGACCCCGAGCAGCACGACGCCGGTGACCACCGCGCGCTCGGCGAGCGAACGGCCCCATGGCGCGAGCAGCACGACCATGACCACCGCGGAGACGAACCCGACGGGAGGCACCAGCCACAGCAGCACGGCAGCGAGCAGGGCGAGCACGCCCAGGGCAATGCGCGCGCGGCTCATCGCGTGAAGCCGATGGAGACGTCGACCGGTGCCGACTGCACAGCACTCACGGTGGCCACCGATCCCTTCACGTCCATGCCCTGCATTGCCACGGGATTCCAGCCCTGCGGGCCGGTGACCTGCACGGTCACCGTTGCCGGGTTCCAGGTCGACTGCGGCTCGGCCTGCAGGGTGTATCGAAGGCTCCCCGAGTCCGTACTGAAGGTACCTGCCGGCAGCGTGTACGACACCGACAACGCGCTCTGGCCGCCCGGCGGCGTCCATCCGACCACGCGGATAAGGCGATGGCCGAAGCCGTCATCGACCCATCCACGACCGAGTTGCGGGTGATTCACGAAGGCCCGCACGGCGAAGTCCGAGGGATACGAGGCGCGATAGTCGATCGCGTTGTCGGGCACGTACATCATGTAGGCCGTCTTGAGCCACATGGTCTCGTAGCCGATGCGGCCGAACGTGCCCTCGGCAGGACGATCCGGCGGGGTGGCATTCGTCAGGGTCAGCAGTTGATTGACGCGCGCGGATCCGTCCTCGGCAAGCTGCACGGTGACCAGGACGTTGCGCTGCTGGAACACGTCGACCTTGCTCTGATTGCCGTTCTGCGTGTACATCGCCGACCAGTCGCCGTACTCCTGCGGGTCGTCGA
>CAYFLP010000076.1:5914-10184 GCA_964344045.1 uncultured Bifidobacteriaceae bacterium | reverse complement strand
AGTGCGCTGACCTCGTCGCGCAGGCGGGCAGCGAGCTCGAGCTGGTGCTCGCTGCCCGCCTGCGCGACGAGGTCAGCGACCTCAAGCGCGAGCTGCGCGGCATGCGCGAGGCGGCACCGGCATGAGCCATGGCATGGGAGTGGAGCCGTGGCTGTGGGCCGTCACCCTGGTTGGCCTGGTCGGCATCATCGTCGCCGACCTGATCATCGTCGACCGGCGGGAGACGACGTTCGGGGCTCGCCAGGCCGCCGTCTGGGTGGCCGTCTACGTGAGCCTGGCAGCAGCGTTCGCCGCCTTCATCTGGATCGAATTCGGCGGCGAGTACGCGGGGCAGTTCGTCGCCGGCTACCTGACCGAATACGCGCTGAGCGTCGACAACCTGTTCGTGTTCCTGGTCATCATGACCTCCTTCGCCGTGCCGGCCGTCCTGCAGCACCGCGTGCTGCTCGTCGGCGTCGTCATCGCGCTGATCCTGCGCGGGATCTTGATCGTGGTGGGCGCTGGCCTGATCCACAGTTTCTCCGGCACGTTCTACGTCTTCGGCGCCTTCCTGCTCTTCACCGCGGTCAAGGTGTGGCGCACCGACGAGGACGATGAGCCCGATCCGAACGGCAACGCGCTCGTGCGCTGGGTATCGCGCCGGGTCCCGACAACGAGCGAGTACGACGGGAACCGGCTGACGACCTCCGTGGCCGGGCGCAGGGCCCTGACCCCCATGGCCATGGTCATGCTGGCGATCGGCACCACCGACCTGCTCTTCGCGCTCGACAGCATCCCCGCGGTTTTCGGCATCACGAGCGAGGCCTACCTCGTCTTCACAGCCAATGCCTTTGCCCTGATGGGCCTTCGCCAGCTGTACTTCCTGCTGCACGGCCTGCTCGACAAGCTGGTGCACCTGACGAAGGGGCTGGCGGTGATCCTGGCCTTCATCGGCGTCAAGCTCGTGCTGGAGGCAGTCGGCACGACGACGGGACTTTCCGTGCCGGAGATCCCCATCTGGTTCTCCCTGGGCTTCATCGTCACCGTGCTCGCGGTCGTGACAGTGACCAGCCTGATCGCGAACGGCAGGGAGCCGAAGGACTAGGCCCTGGCGCGCATCGGCAGGGGCCGGGGTGCGGCCCTAGGAGCTCGCGACGTGCACGAGGGCGGCGTCGACTCGCCTGACCCTCGCCCAGGCCGCCAGAGTTCCGATCACCAGCGCGGCGAGCGGCACGGCGTAGATGCACCACGCGACGGCGTCGTTGTCTCCGGCCGCCATGCCGGCCAGCCCCCAGGCGACCCAGCCCAGCACGATCGCCCAGATCGCGGTGAGCGCCACCCACACCTGCAGCCTGCGCTTGGCCACGTTGCGCTCGCGCAGCAGCTCCTGCGTGTGGGCTTCGGGCTTCACCATCCGCGTTCCTTCCAGTCTGCGAGTCGGGGTCGCTCGGCGCCGACGGTCGTGTCGTGGCCATGGCCAGGGTAGACCCAGGTCTCGTCCGGCAGCGGCTCGAAGATCTTCGAGACGACACCGGAATACAGCGACTCGAAGTCCGCGGGAGTGGAGGTCTTGCCCACGCCTCCGGGGAACAGGCAGTCGCCCGTGAGCAGGTGGGGCGGGCCATCCGGGTCGTCGAAGAGCAGTGCGATGGAGCCTTCGGTGTGCCCGACCAGGTGGAGGACCGCGAGCTCGACGTCGCCCACTCGCACGGTGTCGCCGTCGGACAGGAGCACGTCAGGGGGCACGGGCAGTGCCGGCGCATCGAGCGGGTGCGCAGCGGTCGGCGCACCTGTCGCCTCGGCGACTGCGGCAAGTGCCTGCCAGTGATCTGGGTGCCGGTGCGTCGTGACGATGAGGTCAAGGGGCCCTGGGCCGACCAGGTCGAGCAGGCGCTCTGGCTCTGCAGCTGCGTCGACGAGAACCTGGGCGCCTGTTGCCCGGCACCGCAAGAGGTAGGCGTTGTTGTCGTAGGGGCCCACGGCCAGCTTGCTGATGATCACCGTGCCAAGTTCGTGGACGTCTGCGGGACCGCCTACGCTGACGCGACCGGTGTACATGGGGCCAGGCTAGTGCGTGGCCCCGGGCAGAGGGAGTGACGTGAACGATCGGCTGGTCGTCCGGGGCGCGCGGGAGCACAACCTCAAGGACATCTCCCTCGACCTGCCCCGCGATGCGCTCATCGTCTTCACCGGCCTGTCCGGCTCGGGCAAGTCCTCCCTCGCATTCGACACCATCTTCGCCGAGGGCCAGCGGCGCTACGTCGAGAGCCTGTCGGCCTACGCGCGTCAGTTCCTCGGGCAGATGGACAAGCCGGATGTCGACTTCATCGAGGGCCTGTCTCCGGCGGTCTCGATCGACCAGAAATCCACGTCGCGCAACCCCCGCTCGACCGTCGGGACGATCACCGAGGTGTACGACTACCTGCGCCTGCTGTACGCGCGCATCGGGGTCCCGCACTGCCCCGTGTGCGGCTCCGTCATCGCGCGCCAGACCCCGCAGCAGATCGTCGACCAGGTTCTCGAACTCCCGGAGGGCACCAGGTTCCAGGTGCTCGCGCCCGTCGTGCGCGAGCGCAAGGGCGAGTACGTCGACCTCTTCCGGCAGCTGCAGACCCAGGGGTACTCCCGTGCCCGGGTCGACGGCGTCGTGTACGGCCTCGACGACGTGCCTGCGCTGAAGAAGCAGGAGAAGCACACGATCGAGGCCGTGATCGACCGCCTGGCCGTGAAGTCTGCTTCCCGGCGCAGGCTCACCGACTCGGTCGAGACGGCACTGCGGCTGGGCAACGGCCTGGTCGTGCTCGACTTCGTCGACCTCGACGCGGACGATCCGCATCGCGAGCGCGTCTTCAGCGAGCACCTCGCCTGCCCGAAGGACGGCCTGTCGTTCGAGGAGCTCGAGCCGCGTTCCTTCTCTTTCAACTCTCCCTTCGGCGCCTGCCCCGAGTGCTCGGGCCTGGGCACCCGTCGCGAGGTAGATGCCGAGCTCGTCGTCCCCGATCCCGACCTGTCGCTGGCCGAAGGCGCGCTGGCACCGTGGTCACGGGGCCAGGTGAGCGACTACTTCAAGAGGCTCCTCGAGGCGATGTGCGAGGAACTCGGCATCGACATGGACACTCCGTGGCGCGCACTTCCCGCCAAGGCGCGCACGGCCCTGCTGCATGGGCACGACACCGAGATCCATGTCCGGTACAAGAATCGGTACGGCCGTCAGCGCTCGTACTACACCGCCTACGAAGGCGTCATCCCCTTCGTCCAGCGGCGCCATGCCGAGGCTGACTCCGATGCCAGCCGCGAGCGCTTCGAGGGCTTCATGCGCGAGGTGCCCTGCCATGCCTGCCATGGCAGCCGGCTCAAGCCGATCTCGCTCGCTGTCACCGTCCAGGGAAAGTCGATCGCCGAGGTTGCCTCCCTGCCCATCGGCGAAGCGGCCGAGCTGCTGGCGGGCATGAAGCTGAGCGCACGCGATTCGGCCATCGCATCCCGCGTGCTCAAGGAGGTCAACGAGCGGCTTGCGTTCCTGATCGACGTGGGCCTGCACTACCTGTCGCTCGACCGGGCGGCCGGTACCCTCGCCGGCGGCGAGGCCCAGCGCATCCGGCTGGCCACGCAGATCGGCTCCGGCCTCGTCGGCGTGCTGTACGTGCTGGACGAGCCGAGCATCGGCCTGCACCAGCGCGACAACCACCGCCTGATCGAGACCCTGGTACGCCTGCGCGATCTCGGCAACACCCTCATCGTCGTCGAGCACGACGAGGACACCATCCGCACGGCCGACTGGGTCGTCGACATCGGCCCTGGGGCTGGCGAGCACGGCGGCGAGGTGGTCGTGAGCGGACCAGTGGCCGAATTGCTCGCGAGCACCTCGTCGATGACGGGGGAGTACCTCAGCGGCAGGCGCACGATTGCCGTGCCCTCCCTGCGCCGCGGGGGCAACGGCAACGCGCTGACCGTCCACGGCGCCCGCGAGCACAACCTTCGAGATGTCACCGTGTCCTTCCCCCTGGGCACGTTCGTCGCCGTCACGGGAGTGAGCGGTTCGGGCAAGTCGACCCTCGTGAACGACGTGCTCTTCACCGTGCTCGCGCGCGACCTCAACGGCGCTCGGCAGGTTCCGGGCCGCCACAAGAAGGTCACGGGCCTGGAGCATGTCGACAAGGTCGTGCACGTCGACCAGAGTCCGATCGGCCGTACCCCGCGCTCCAACCCCGCCACTTACACCGGGGTCTTCGATCACATCCGCAAGCTCTTCGCCGACACTCCTGAGGCAAAGGTCCGCGGCTACCAGCAG
>CAYFLP010000076.1:0-5904 GCA_964344045.1 uncultured Bifidobacteriaceae bacterium | reverse complement strand
GCATGCTCGGGCGACGGCACCATCCGCATCGAGATGAACTTCCTTCCCGATGTGTACGTCCCGTGCGAGGTGTGCCACGGTGCCCGCTACAACCGCGAGACCCTCGAGGTGCACTACAAGGGCAAGTCCATTGCCGAGGTGCTCGACATGCCCATCGAGGAGGCCTTGGAGTTCTTCGCCGCCGTCCCGGCCATCGCCCGACACCTGGCGACCCTCGTCGACGTGGGGCTCGGCTACGTCCGCATGGGCCAGTCCGCGCCGACCCTGTCCGGCGGCGAGGCACAGCGCGTGAAGCTCGCCTCCGAGCTCCAGAAGCGCTCGACGGGGCGGACCATCTACGTCCTCGACGAACCGACCACGGGGTTGCACTTCGAGGACATCAGGCGTCTTCTCGGGGTGCTCCAGACCCTCGTCGACAAGGGCAACACAGTCCTGGTCATCGAGCACAACCTCGACGTCATCAAGACGGCCGACTGGGTGATCGACATGGGACCGGAAGGGGGTTCCGGCGGAGGCATGGTCGTCGCGGAAGGCACTCCCGAGGAGATCGTGCTGGTCGAGGCTTCCCACACAGGCCGCTTCCTCGCACCGCTGCTGGGCGTGAAGCCTGTCGCAGGCAAGCCCACCGCCAAGCCCGCCGCCAAGCCCACCGCCAAGCGTCGCACCACGAGGTGATCTAGCCTGTCCGCATGGACAGGCGGACAGTGCTCATCACAGCAGGCGCGGCCGCGGCAGCGGGCGTCGTCGCTGCCTGCTCCCCGGCGGGCTCCGACGCGGCAACGGCGAGCCCCTCCGTCCCGGGCGGGGGCGGTGGCGACGGCACTGCCGCGGCTCCCTCGAACGCCTCCGGGTCGGCAGGCGCCCTCACCGTGGGCGACATCCCGGTGGGCGGCGGCGTCGTGCTGCCCGAGGCGGCAGTCGTCGTCACCCAGCCCGAGCAGGGCACGGTCAAGGCATTCAGTGCGATCTGCACGCACGAGGGCTGCCTGGTGTCGCAGGTGGTGCAGGACGAGATCATCTGCCCCTGCCACGGGGCGCGATTCTCGGCGGTCGACGGGTCCGTCCTGCAGGGCCCGGCCGAGCAGCCGCTGGGAGAGCAGCCGGTCGCCCTCGACGGCGACCGCATAGTGGTCGGCTAGCGGAGCGCCTTCCCGTATGTCCGGCCTGCGGCCACCGGCGGGGCAGATCCCCGCGCAGCCAGGCGTCTACCGCTTCCGCGATGCCGCAGGACGAGTGATCTATGTCGGCAAGGCACGCAGCCTGCGCCAGCGGCTGTCGAGCTATTTCGCCGACCCTGCCACCTTGCACCCCCGCACCCGCTCGATGGTCGAGGCCGCCGCGACCGTCGACTGGGTGATCGTCGCGACCGAGGCCGAGGCGCTGTCGCTGGAGTACTCGTGGATCAAGGAATTCGATCCGCGCTTCAACGTGAAGTACCGCGATGACAAGAGCTACCCGTACCTGGCGATCACGACGGGGGAGGACTTCCCGCGCGCTGCCGTCGTGCGCGAGGCCAAGCGCAAGGGGAGCCGCTATTTCGGCCCCTACGCGCATGCGTGGGCGATTCGCGACACCCTCGACCAGCTCGTGCGGGTCTTCCCGGTGCGCACCTGTCGTGACGGGGTCTTCCGGCGGGCTGCCCAGGTGGGGCGCCCCTGCCTGCTCGGCTACATCGACCGCTGCGCCGCACCGTGCGTCTCGCGCGTGACCCAGGACGAATACCGTCAGATCGTCGACGACCTGTGCGCGTTCCTCGCGGGAGCGACCGATGGCTACCTGCGCGAGGTCGAGGGCCAGATGCGCGATGCGGCCGCGCGCATGGACTACGAGGATGCGGCGCGCCTGCGGGACCGGCTCGGCGCGCTCACCAAGGCGCTCGAGCGCAACGCGGTCGTCTTCGACGACTCCACCGATGCCGACGTGATCGCGACCTCGCAGGACGAGCTCAACATGGGGGTCCAGGTCTTCCGGGTCCGTGGCGGGAGGATCCGAGGCGAGCAGGGATTCGTGCTGGAGAAGTCCGAGGACCTCACCGGTTCCGGGTACATGAGCAGGGTGATGCAGCGGGTGTACGCACCCGAGTCGGTCTGGGCCCCGGCGCGCGAGGTGCTGGTGTCCGAGCTGCCGGAGGATCCGGAGGCATGGTCGGTGCTGCTGTCAGGCGAGCGCGGAAGCAAGGTCGCCGTCCGCACACCGCAGCGCGGCGACAAGCGGCGACTGATGGAGACGGCAGTCGCCAACGCAGCCAACACCTTGCGACTGCATGGCATGAAGCGTTCCAGTGACCTGACCGCGCGCAGCAAGGCGCTGGGCGAGCTGCAGGAGTACCTGGGCCTGCCGGAAGCGCCCTTGCGGATCGAGTGCATCGACATCTCGACCTTGCAGGGCCAGGACACGGTCGCATCCCTAGTGGTCTTCGAGGACGGCCTGCCGAAGAAGCGCGACTACCGGTCGTTCGTCATCCGCACCCCAGGCGCCGACGACACGGCGGCCGTTCGCGAAGTGGTCGCGCGGAGGTTCGCGCGCCTCGCACCGACGCTGCCAGCGGCGGACGATGGTCCCGAGATGCCGGTCGACGGGCCGGTCGACGGTCCCGTTGACGAGCCATCCCACGAGGGCCAGCCCGCCGGCTTCTCGTACCCGCCATCGCTCTTGGTCATCGACGGCGGGCAGCCGCAGGTCCGCGCTGCCCAGGACGCCTTGATGGACGCGGGCGCAACGGACATCGCCGTGGTCGGCCTCGCCAAGCGCCTGGAGGAGGTCTGGCTGCCGGGCGATGACTTCCCGGTGATCCTGCCGCGTACCAGCGAGGCCCTGTACCTGTTGCAGCGCGTGCGAGACGAGGCGCATCGCCGGGCCATCGGCCTGCATCGCACGAGGCGCGGCAAGCGTGCGACGGCGAGCGTGCTCGACGACGTGCCGGGCCTGGGCCCACAGCGCATCAAGGCCATCCTGCGGCACTTCGGATCAGTGCGTGCGCTGAAGGCCGCCTCGCCCCAGGAGATCCAGGCCGTGCCGGGGGTAGGCCCTTCCCTGGCCGCGGCCGTCCACGCAGCCATGCATCCCGGCAGCCCTGGGACTTCGCCGTCGGGGATGATGTCATCGTGAGCAGCTCGAGCAGCGATGCGACCAGCACCGGAACCGGCACAGGCACGGACGCGACCCATGCACTGCAGCTGGTACTCGTCACCGGCATGTCCGGCGCGGGCAGGTCGACCGCTGCGCGTGCCCTGGAGGACCTCGGCTGGTTCGTGATCGACAACATCCCGCCCTCGCTCCTGCAGTCGGCCGTCGAGCTGGCCAGGCATACCCCAGGCGTCGACCGCGTCGCCGTCGTTCTGGATGCGCGTGGTCGCAGTTTCTTCCGCCAGCTCAGCGCCGTGCTCGTCGAGCTCCCGCGTGAGGGAGTCGACGTGCGCACCGTCTTCCTGGAAGCCTCCGACGAGGCGCTCGTGCGCCGGTTCGAGAGCTCCCGCCGCCCGCATCCCCTGCAGCAAGGGCAGCGCATCCTCGACGGGCTCCAGGCCGAGCGCGAGCTTCTTCGCGACATCCGGGCGACCGCCGACATGGTCATCGACACCACCGCGCTCAACGTGCACCAGCTGCGCCAGCGCGTGGAAACCGCCTTCGAGAGCAGCGAGGCGGTGCACCTGACCTGCACGGTGATGTCGTTCGGCTTCAAGTACGGGATCCCGGTCGATGCCGACCTGGTCGCCGACGCCCGGTTCCTGCCGAATCCGTACTGGGACGAGAAGCTGCGCCCGCTGACCGGTCGCGATGAGGCGGTCGCGAAGGACGTCCTCGGGCGCCCCGGTGCAGCCGAGTTCGTCGATGCCTACGCCCGGCTGGTCGAGATCGTCACGGAGGGCTACCTGCGCGAGGGCAAGCGCTACGTGACCATCGCGGTCGGCTGCACGGGCGGGAAGCATCGCAGCGTCGCGATCGCCGAGGAGCTCACCCGCAGGCTGCGGGCCGACGGCCTCGACGCGGGCTGCCTCCATCGCGACCTGGGGCGCGAGTGAGGCCACCCCTGCGCCTGCCCGGCTCCGGGCGCGGACGCCGGGTCGTCGCCCTGGGCGGCGGCCATGGGCTGGCGGCCACCTTGCAGGCCCTGCGCCGGGTCACCGACAACCTGACAGCCGTGGTCGGCGTCGCCGACGACGGAGGCTCGAGCGGCCGCCTGCGCGGGGAGTTCGGCGTGCTGCCGCCGGGCGACTTGCGCATGGCCCTCGCCGCGCTCTGCGGCGATGATGCCTGGGGACGCACCTGGGAAGGCGCTATCCAGCACCGTTTCGGCGGCTCGGGCGACCTGGCCGGCCACTCGCTCGGCAATCTGCTCATCACGGCCCTGTGGGAGCAGACGGGCGATGCCGTCGCGGGCCTGGACTGGGTGGCTGCCCTGCTCGAGGCACATGGCCGGGTGCTGCCCTGCAGCACCGTGCCGCTGACCATCGTTGCCGAGGTGCTGGGGCACGACCCGTCCCGTCCTGACCAAGTCAGTGTCGTCCGCGGCCAGGTGGAGGTCGCGACGACTCCCGGCACCGTCGTCCACCTGGCGCTCGACCCGGGCGATCCGCCTGCGTGCCCGGAGGCACTCGAGGCGATCGGCGAGGCAGACGCACTCGTCCTCGGACCGGGGTCCTGGTACACGTCGGTGATCCCGCACCTGGTGATCCCCGACCTCGCTCGCGCGATCACCGAGAGCCCTGCCCAGCGCATCGTCGTCCTCAACCTCGATCCGGAGGAGGGCGAGGCCTCGGGCTTCGCCGCGCACACCTACCTCGACGTGCTGTACAACTTCCTCCCAGACCTGCGCATCGACACTGTCATCGCTGATCGCCGCCATGTCTACGACATGGCAGCCCTGGAGAGGTCCGCTGGCGATCTCGGGGCGCAGGTGCATGTGACCGATGTCGCTCGCGGCGGACGGGCTGGCGCCCATGACCCGCAGCGGCTAGCGGTCGCATTCGATACGGTGCTGGCCTGACATGCGCATGCGCGAGGGAGGAGGTGGTCGACAGTGGCGATGACAGCTGCCGTGAAGGACGAACTGAGCCGTGTCGAGCTCACCAAGACCTGCTGCCGCAAGGCTGAAGTGACCTCGATCCTGCGCTTCGCCGGGGGCCTCCACATCGTGGGCGGCCAGATCGTCATCGAGGCCGAGCTCGACACCGGCGCTGCGGCACGGCGGCTGCGCAAGGACATCTTCGAGATCTACGGCCACGAGGCCGACATCGCGATGGTCCAGTCCAGCGGGCTTCGCAAGGGCACCCGCTACCTGGTCCGGGTCGCCAAGGGCGGCGAGGCCCTGGCCCGCCAGACGGGCATCGTCGACGGAAGCGGGCGCCCGGTGCGCGGACTTCCGCCCGCTGTGGTGTCCGGCGGCCTATGCGACTGCGAATCTGCCTGGCGCGGGGCCTTCCTCGCGCACGGATCGCTCACCGAGCCTGGCCGTTCGTCGTCGCTCGAGGTGACCTGCCCCGGCTCAGAGGCGGCGCTCGCCCTGGTAGGCGCCGCGAGACGGCTCGGCCTGGCCGCCAAGTCCCGCGAGGTGCGCGGGGTCGATCGCGTGGTCATCCGCGATGGCGATGCCATCGGAGCCATGCTGACCAGGCTGGGCGCGCACGAGTCCGTGCTCGCCTGGGAGGAGCGGCGCATGCGTCGCGAGGTGCGTGCCACCGCCAACCGGCTGGCCAATTTCGACGATGCGAACCTGCGGCGCTCAGCCCGCGCAGCGGTCGCAGCAGGCGCCCGGGTCCAGCGTGCCCTGGAGATCCTCGGCGACGATGTCCCTGACCACCTGGTCCAGGCGGGACGGCTTCGGCTGGAGCACCAGCAGGCCAGCCTGGAGGAGCTCGGCGCCCTCTCGGACCCGCCGATGACCAAGGACGCCATTGCCGGCCG
>CAYFLP010000075.1:9703-10194 GCA_964344045.1 uncultured Bifidobacteriaceae bacterium | reverse complement strand
GGCCCTGGTCGAACTGCTCCTGCGTGAAAAAGTTCTCGCCGGCGCGCAGCGGTGCATCGATGGCGCATGTGCCGACGCCGACCAGGGCCTCGTCGACGCGGTCGAGGAGCTTCAGCGCCTCGCGGGCGTGAGTGTCGCTCTCGAGCAACGTGCGCCTCATGCGCGCAGTGCCCACGACGCCCGGGACGCGAAGGAATTTCGGCTGTGCCCCAAGCATTTTCGCCAGTTCACGGGTCACCTCGGCAGCCTCGTGCTGCACGTCCGGCGGCCCGACGTCGCCAAGCATCTCCACGACATGCGCGGTGCGCGGGTGCGCCGGCGTGTCGAGTGCGCGGATGCACTCGCGCAAGGTTCGGCTCCAGGACGTGAAGCCGACAATGTCGCCCGCGAGCGGCTTCTCGTCGAGGTAGGCCGCGAGGACCTTCCCCAGGTCGCCGAGCAAGGTGGCCTCGTCGTCGCCCACGTCGGGCCCGGGCTTGATCTCGCGCTTC
>CAYFLP010000075.1:9238-9693 GCA_964344045.1 uncultured Bifidobacteriaceae bacterium | reverse complement strand
GAACTCGCACCGTGGTGCGGACGATGCCCAGGCCGACGGCGGACTCGAGCAGGCGGGAGACACGCGACTGCGACAGCCCGAGCTGGTCGGCCACCTGGCTCTGCTTGAGCCCGCGTACGTGGTAGAGCCACGCCACGCGCGTGATGGCGCGTACCTGCTCGTCGTCGAGCATTTCCGTTCGCATCGTTGCCATTTCGTTATCCGATTTCTCAAGAAATTCCGGGCGACCTACTTGACGGGGGGCGTGTGACCTGACTTACTACTCCCACTGAGTAGGCATGCTACTCATAAATATCTATTCAAACAACCATCACACACAGATCCGCCTCGGCGGACGGAGGTCAGAATGAACATCAAGCGGATTGCCCTGACGGCCACCACGGTCGTTGCGGCTGCCGGCCTGCTTGCCGCCTGTGGCGGCTCGTCGTCCTCGAGCGAGACGAGCGCTGCTGCGG
>CAYFLP010000075.1:8392-9228 GCA_964344045.1 uncultured Bifidobacteriaceae bacterium | reverse complement strand
ATGGAGAGCGCCATGGTGAGGACTTCGATCAAGAGCGCGCTGGGCCGCTTCGGCGCCGTTATTGCCGCCGCGGGCCTGCTCAGCGCCTGCAGCAGCTCCTCGGGCAGCAGCAGCTCCTCGGCCGACACGGCCGCTGCCACCACGGCTGCCGCGGCAGCGCCGGCAACCTCGGCTGCGGCCGCGGGTGACGCCGCGAAGTACCGCATCGGCGTCTCGCTCGCCGATCAGAAGTCGCTCTTCTACATCGCAGAGGCCGACGGCATCAAGACTGCCTGTGACGCCAAGGGTGTCGAGTGCGTCATCCTCTCGGCCGACAACGACGCGCAGCGTCAGGTGCAGCAGGTCAACGACCTCCTCGCACAGGACATCGACGCGCTCATCTTCACCGCTCAGGACGCGACTGCTGCTTCCGCAGGCGTGAAGGCCGCTCACGATGCCGGTGTCCCGGTTCTCGCTGTCGACCAGAAGCCGCAGGACGACAACGCCAAGCTGCTCGCCACCTACATCGCGACCGACAGCGTCAAGGCTGCCGATGCCCTGTGCACCTGGGTCTTCGCGCAGATGGGCGGCAAGGGCGAGATCGGCATCCTGCACGGCGTGAAGGGCTCCACCGCTGAGGTCGAGCGCACCCAGGGCTGCCAGGACGCACTGGCCAAGAACCCCGACATCAAGGTCGATGCCGAGGACGTTGCCAACTGGGACGAGACCGAGGCCTACAACGCAGCCACCAACATGCTGCAGGCGAACCCGAACATCACCGCCATCTTCGGTGAGTCGGACGCCATGGGCATCGGCGCCGCCAAGGCTGCTCGCGACCAGAACCGTGAGATCATCTC
>CAYFLP010000075.1:7475-8382 GCA_964344045.1 uncultured Bifidobacteriaceae bacterium | reverse complement strand
TCTCGGTCGGCATCGACGGCTTCCCGACGATGGTCACCGCGATCAAGGACGGCCTGACCCAGGCCACCCAGGCACAGATTCCGTTCGGCATGGGCCAGATGGCAGTGGACAACGCCATCACCCTGCTCGGCGGCGGCACGATCCCGGCGCTCCAGCTCCAGGACACCGTCCTCGTCACGACGGACAACGTGAACGACGTCAACCCGGTCGACTTCTACGGCCCGAACGTCAAGTAGTTCGCAGTTTCAACTAGGGGTACGTGCTGCCCCTAGGGGTGGGTGAAAGTGACGCGGGCTGGCCAGGAGCGGATCCTCGCAGGCCAGCCCGCGTCACTGCCTCCCCTCCGTAGTGCCGCGTGATCCACGCAGGCGCTACGACAGCAAGTGCGGGGAACCGATAGGCAGGGAAGGAGAACCAGCCATGACTACGCAGGCGACGCAGGGCACTCATGCCCTCGACTGCAGCGGCCTGGTCAAGACGTTCGGCGGCGTCACGGTGGTCAAGTCCGTGGACTTCAGCGTCCCGGCGGGCCACGTCGTGGGCCTGATCGGCGAGAACGGCGCCGGCAAGTCGACGCTGAGCTCGATGATCGCGGGCATCTACCAGCCAGATGGCGGGTCGATGACCCTCAACGGCGGCGAATACGCGCCCGCCTCCCCCTCCGAGGCCCTGAACTCCGGCGTGGCGCTGATCCACCAGGAGATCCGCATGGTGCCGCACCTGTCGGTCGCCGAGAACATCTTCCTCGGGCGCCTGCCCATGAAGGGCGGTCGCGTCGACCGCCAGTCCATGAACGAACAGGCAGCCGGGGTACTCGCCCGCCTGGGAGTCGACATCGACCCCCGTCGTGCCGTCGCCGGTCTCTCCACTGCCCAGCAGCAGAGCATCGAGATCGCCAAGGCCATTC
>CAYFLP010000075.1:0-7465 GCA_964344045.1 uncultured Bifidobacteriaceae bacterium | reverse complement strand
GGTCAACCGCAGGTGCCGATTGTCGAGCACCCGGATGTCAGGCGCATGCTGATCGCGCAGAAGTCTTACGGCGAGGGCGCGGTGGCGTTGTGCCTGTATGCCGCGCAACTGGTCGACGAGATGCGAACCGCCGTCGGCGACGATGCCCAGGCAGCGGAGGACCTGCTGGAGGTGCTTACGCCGGTCGTCAAGAGCTGGCCCAGCGGCGACGTTCCTACCGACGAACTCGTCCAGGCCATGGTCGGCCGTGACTTCACCTTCAAGCACCAGACACCAGCGCCGTCGTCGGACGACATCGTCCTGTCTGTGCGCGACCTCGGGCGACGCGGTGTGTTCGAGGGCGTGAGCTTCGACGTGCGCCGGGGCGAGATCTTCGGCTTCGCCGGCCTGGTCGGTGCTGGCCGCACCGAGGTCGTCAGGGCCGTGGCCGGTGCAGATCGCGCCGACTCGGGCACCATCGAGGTCGACGGCAAGCCCATCCGCATGCGTACCCCTGGCGATGCGATCAAGGCCGGCGTCTACATGGTGCCCGAGGATCGCAAGACGCAAGGCCTGAACCTCGCCCAGAACTCACCGCGCAATATCGCGGCACCCTGGGAGCGCGCGGCCAAGCGCACATCCTTGGTGACCAAGGGCTGGATCGCATCACTTGCAGACCGCAGCACCGAGGGCTTCGACGTGCGCGGCTCGCTCGACGGCCCCACGCTCCGCCTGTCCGGGGGCAACCAGCAGAAGGTGCTCCTGGCCAAGTGGCTCGTGGGCGATCCCAAGGTGATCATCCTCGACGAGCCGACCCGTGGCGTCGACGTCGGCGCAAAGATGGCGATCTACGAGATCATCCGCGCCTGCGCTGCGCGGGGAGTAGCCGTGATCGTCGTGTCTTCCGAGCTCGAAGAGGTGCTCGGCCTCGCCCACCGCGTCCTTGTCATGTCCGGCGGGCAGCAGCGGGCGATCCTCAATCGCGATGAGGCCACCTCGGAGCGAGTCATGAACTACGCGGTTCCCGTCAATCTTAAGGAGGTCTCATGAGCGTCGACACGAGCGGGCAGGTGGAGGTGCAGGCGTCTTCGGAGACACCTGCCGGCACCAAGCGCTTCCGTAGCTCGAACTTCAGGATGTTCGGCGGCCCGTTCATCGGGCTTGTCGTCATGATCATCGTCTTCTCCCTGATGTCGCCGTACTTCTTCACGGCGCAGAACTTCAGCAACCTGCTCCAGCAGGTCGCGATCCTCGGCATCATGGCCGCCGGCGCGACCCTGGTTATCCTCATCGGCGGCATCGACCTCTCGGTAGCTGCGGTGATGGCGTTCACGTTGATGTTCTCCGCGTGGCTGTACAAGAACATCGGACTGCCATTCATCCCGGCCCTCATCGCCGGCGTGCTCATCGGCGCGCTCATCGGCCTGATCAACGGCGTGCTGTCGACATTCGGCAAGATCCAGCCCTTCGTGGCGACCCTCGCGACGATGTCGATCTGCCTCGGGCTCTCGCTCCTGATCACCAACGGCAACACGATCAACGAGTTCCCGACCTGGTTCGGCGACCTTGCGGTAGCCAAGGTTTGGGTAATCCCCGTCCAGGCGATCTTGATGTTCGCCGTGTTCGGCATCGCGGCGTTCTGGCTGAAGTACCGCCCGCTGGGCCGCTCGCTCTACGCGATCGGCGGCAACGAGGAGGTCGCGCGCCTGTCGGGCCTGCCCGTGCGCTGGACCAAGACCTACGTGTACGTCATCGCCAGCACGCTGGCGGCCATCGCCGGCTGGCTGAACATGGCCACGCTCGACTCTGCCCAGCCGACTGCTGCCGGCAACTACCTGCTCAACGTGATCGCCGTCGTTGTCATCGGCGGCGCCAGCCTGGCCGGTGGAGTCGGCACGATGGGCAGCACCCTGCTCGGCCTGTTCGTCGTAGGCGTCATCAACAACGGCATGTCGTTCACCGGGATCAGCCCCAACGCCAAGCCCGTCGTCATCGGCCTCATCATCATCCTCGCCGTGCTCGCCGACCGTAAGAACAACGCGAGCAGGTAGCCGAGATGTACGACGTGATCGTGGTAGGGGCGGGCATCAACGGTGTCGGCATCGCCCTGGACGCATCGCTGCGCGGCCTGCGCGTGGCGCTCGTCGAGAAGGACGACATCTGCAGCGGCGTGTCAGCGTGGTCTGGCCGCCTGGTGCACGGCGGACTTCGCTACCTCGAGCACTACGACTTCGGCCTGGTACGCGAATCGCTGGTCGAGCGGGAGCGACTCTTCCGCAATGCGCCCCATCTCGTGGTCCCCGTGCCGCTGCTGATGCCGACCTTCTCGCACAATCGGCGCTCTCGCTGGCTGGTCGAGCTCGGCATGATGCTCTACGACGTGCTGTCGTTCGGCAAGACACCGCCGATGCATCGCATGCTGGGTCGGCACGGCGTGCTGAAGCGCTTTCCGGGCATCTCGCAGCAGGGGCTCAAGGGCGCAGCGCTCTTCTACGACGGCCAGGTCGAGCTCGCGGAGCGGCTGTGCGTCGAGATCGCCATGGATGCCGTCGCCAACGGGACAGAGCTGATCCTGCACACGCGCGTGGATGCTCCACTGGTCGAGGACGGCCAGGTCGTGGGCGTCCGGGCGACCGATGAGCTCACGGGCGAGCGCGTCGAATTGCGTGCGCCGGTCGTGTACAACGTCGCAGGGCCGTGGATCGACCGCGTGTTCGCTCCGGGCACTGCCCCGGCCCAGCCGCGCCTGAACGGAGGCGCGAAGGGCAGCCACCTGATCGTCCCGCGCTTCCCGGGCGCGCCCACCGACGTCGTGTACTACGAGTCCCGCCGCGATGGCCGCCTCGTGCTGGTCATCCCGTGGATGGAGCACGTCATGATCGGCACGACCGACGTGCGATTCGAGGACGATCCCGACTTCGCGCGGTGCGACATCGGCGAGGCCGAGTACTTGCTCGACGAGGTCAATTCGCTCATCCCCGAAGCCGGGCTCACGATGGACGATGTCCTCTACACCCTCAGCGGCGTGCGTCCGCTCCCGTACGAGCCGGGTGTCCCGGAGTCGTCGATCACGCGCACCCACGTGCTGCACGACCACAGTGCCAGCGGGCTTCCCGGCCTGGTGACCGTCGTCGGGGGCAAGCTCACCACCTACCGCCAGCTCGCGCAGGACGCGGTTGACGACATCATGCGGCGCCTCGGCCGCCCCGACCCCGGCTGCTCGACGGGCAAGCGGCCCCTGCCGGGCGCGATCGGCTTCTCCCGGGATGCGCTGCGTGCCGACCTGCTGCGCCGGGGTGCACCCGAGGCTGTCGCGCGTCGGCTGGTGAAGGTCTACGGTGCTGGCGCGGGCGCCGTGTGGACTCTGGCCGAGGCCGATCCGGCGCTGGCTCGCGTCGTGCACGAGCCGAGCGCCCTCACCTCTGCCGAGCTCGTCCATGCCGTGCAGGTCGAGCGCGCGGGAACGCTGGCCGACATCCTGGCGCGCCGCACCCTCACTGCCTTCGAGCCGGGCCACGGGCTGGAGTCGGTAGACGCGATCGTCGACGTCATCGCTCCCGTCGCCGGTTGGGACGGCGAGAGAAGGGCGACGGAAGTAGCCGCCTACCGCCTGTGGCTGGGCCACCTTGCGATTCCCGATCCCAACGGTCCGCGGTCGTCGTCGTTCGGCGCAGGCGCGGCAACGTCCGAAGGGCAGCGCTCATGACCAACTCCCAGCGTCCGTTGATACTCGCGATCGACTCCGGCTCGAGCAGCGTGCGCACGGTCGTCGCCGAGCTGCCTGACCGGATCCTCGCCGATGCGCGCGAGCCCGTTCCGTGGGCCTACCCGCAGCCGGGCTGGGTCGAGCTAGATCCCGTCGCACTGTGGGGCTCGGTCCGTCGCACCATCGCCCAGGCCCTCGTGAATGCGCGGGTCGAGGACGCGGACATCGCGGGCGTCGCGATCACCTCGCATCGCGAGACGGTCGTGATGTGGGACAAGCGCACTGGCGCCCCGATCCACGACGCCGTCGTATGGATCTCCAAGCAGACGGACGACATCGTGCGCGGCTGGGACGAGCGTGGACTGGGGGCGCAGTTCGCGCCGCGCACGGGAGTGCACAACGACTCGTTCTTCTCTGCGGGCAAGATCGCCTGGCTCCTCGACAATGTGCCGGGTGCGCGGCAGCGTGCAGAGGCCGGGGAGCTCATCGCGGGCACGATCGACTGCTGGCTGCTGTGGAACCTGACCGGTGGCACCGTCCATGCGACCGATCCGTCCTGCGCCTCGCGCACGGCATTGTTCAACCTCGAGAGCGGCACCTGGGACGAAGAGCTGTGCTCGATGCTCGACATCCCGGTGCGCGTGCTTCCCGAAGTCCGGCCCTCCGATGGGGACTTCGGCCGCGTGCGCGGTGACCTGCTGCCCTCGCGGCCGCCCGTGCGCGGCATCGTCGCAGACCAGCAGTCCAGCATGTTCGGCCAGGCATGCTTCGAGGACGGTGCCATCAAGCACACGCTGGGTACCGCGGGTGTCCTCACCGTGACGACCGGCGCAACGCGCCGCGACTTCGCCGGCCTGACCTCGAGCGCGGCGTGGCAGGTGCAGGGCACGACGGTCTACGAAGCCGAGGGGGTCGTCTTCCACAGCGGCCAGACGCTGCAGCTGATGCGCGAGAAGTGGCAGCTTCCGGTGGCTCCTGCCGACATCGACCGACTGGCAAGTGCGGTGCCCGACGCGGGAGGCGTGTACCTGGTGCCGGCCTTCGGCGGCATGGCAGCGCCCTGGTGGGACAGGAGCGCGCGGGCGGCTGTCCACGGCATCACGCTCGACACCGGGCTCGAGCACCTGGTCCGCGCTGCCGTCGAGTCCATGGTCTACCAAGTCGCGGACATCGTGGAAGCGACACGGGCCAGCGGCCTCGACGTCTCGTCGATGAAGGTCGATGGCGGGGGCGCGTCGAGTGACCTGCTCTGCCAACTGCTTGCCGACTTCACTGCGACCGAGGTCCGCCGCCCCGCCGAGCTCGAGCGCACCTCGCTCGGCGCCGCGCTGATCGCGGGCATCGGCCTCGGCCTCCTCTCGGGCCCCGACGAGGTCGCCGCCTCCTGGGCGGCAGCAGACACGTTCGTACCGCAGATGCCCGTCGACCAGCGCGAGCTCTCGCTCGCGGGCTGGCGCTCGGCGCTGCGCCGCACACTCACCAGCGACTGAAGGAGCATCGTGACATCGCTTGCCTTGCAGATGGTGCATCACGCACGTGCGCACGGGTATGCCGTCGGCGCCTTCAACATGCACAGCCCTGAGACGACGCAGGCCCTCGTCCTGGCAGCGGAGCGCACGGACGCGCCCATCTTCCTCCAGGTCGGCCGTGCGGTCATCCCGCACATGGGGGTGCGGGCGGCCTATGAGATGACCCGTCGCGTCACGGACCAGACCGACGCGCTGTTCGTGATCCACCTCGATCATGGCACCGAGGCCGAGGTCCTCGAGGCCCTGCAGCTGGGCTTCACGTCGGTGATGTACGACGGCGCGCACCTGCCGTTCGAGGAGAACATCGCATCCACGCGACGGCTGACCGCGATCGCACACGACTTCGGTGCCATGGTCGAAGCAGAGCTCGGACGGATCCCGGACGCCGATGAGGCTGTCGACTGGGAGGCCTACTACACCGATCCCGCAGAGGCCGAGCGCTTCGTGGCGGAGACCGGCGTTGACGTGCTGGCCATCTCGGCAGGGGTCGTGCACGGCGTGCCGCTGGGGGAGCCGGTACCGCTCAATGTCGATCGCATCGAGAAGATCCGCGCGGTCGTCGACGTCCCCCTCGTACTGCACGGTGCATCGGGCCTGTCCGATCGCGAGGTCAGTGACGCGACTGCTGCCGGCGTGCACAAGTTCAATGCCGACACCGACCTGCGCTTCGCCTTCCGTCGCGGCATCGAGGAGACCTGGGCCGAGGGCGATCGCCAGCTGGAGAGCGCGTTCGCCCGCGGTCGCGAGCTCATGGCCGAAGCGACGGCCGCGAAGATCTCTGGATTCGGCTGCGCCGGGCGCGCACCGCAGATCCGTCAGCCCCTACCGACTCCAGTGCGCCACTGGTAGCCCCGCACGACGAGGACACATCATGACCATCTCTGCACCCTTGAGCGGCCTGGAATCGGTACGCGCACTGCTGGCCGCCGCGGATCCGCAGGGGCGCTTGATGCCGTGCTCGCTTCGCGAGCTCGTCGTCGGCGAGGGCACCATCGGCCGGGTCGCCGAGCTTGTCGAGACTGTCGCTCCGGCTCCGGCCGACCGGCGCCGACGCGTGAGCGTGGTCGTCGACCGGACACCGATCCTGCGCGGCACCGACGACGTGAAGGCAGTGGTCGTCGACCTGCTGTCGCAGGACTCTGATGTCACGCGGGTCGTGCTGTCGGACGGTCACAGCGAACTGCACGTGACCGACGACGTCGTGGCGGTCGCGATCAGCGAGTGCGCGGACGCCGATGCGATCGTCGCGGTGGGCGGCGGGACCATCAGTGACATCGGCAAGTTGGTCGCGGCTGCGCGCCCTGGGCTTCCGATCGTCACGGTGATGACGGCGGCGTCCGTCGATGGCTACACCGATGACGTCTCGGTCACCCTCAAGGAAGGCGTCAAGCGCACGGTCCCATCGGTATGGCCCGATGCCGTGCTCGCCGATGCCGAGACCGTTGCCGGGGCGCCGGCCCGCATGAACCGTGCCGGCTACGGCGAGATGACCTCCATGTACGTCGCGCCTGCCGATTGGCGGCTGGCCGCTCTGCTCGGCATCGACGCGTCGTTCCACCCTGGGCCGATCGAGCTCCTCGAGGCTCTCAGCGCCGGCTTGGATGCCTGCGCTGCAGGCGTGTCGACGGGTGATCCGCAGTCGGTGCAGCAGCTGACCTATGCCCTGGCCCTGCGCGGCATCGCCACTGGCGTGGCGGGCTCGACCGCCTGCCTGTCCGGGGTCGAGCACCTGATCAGCCACATGCTCGACCTGCGTGCCGCGCAGCTGCACCTGCCGACAGGCCTGCATGGCGAGCAGGTCGGCGCAGGATCTGTCGTCGCGGCATGCGCCTGGGAGATGCTGCGGGAGCGGCTGGCCGCCACGCCCGATGCTCAGGTACGTCCCGACACCCTTGACCGGGTAGGCGCCGAGGCGCGCGTGCGCGAGGCCTTCGGCTCCCTGGACCCCTCAGGCCGCATCGGTGACGAGTGCTGGCGCGACTACTCGCGCAAGCTCGACCGCATCGAGGCCGCACTGCCCTCCATCAACGCGGTCCTCGCGGGGTGGCAGGATCACGTCGGCGCACTGGCTGCATTGGTGCGGCCATCGACGGTGATCGCAGCGGGCCTGCGCGCGGCCGGCACCCCCGTGGCGCTCGAAGACCTCGGCCCCGACGTCGATGCGACGACCGCGCGCTGGGCAGTCGAGAACTGTGCCCTCATGCGCGAGCGCTTCACGGTGGCCGACCTGCTGACGATCCTGGGCTGGTGG
>CAYFLP010000074.1:3481-10269 GCA_964344045.1 uncultured Bifidobacteriaceae bacterium | reverse complement strand
CGGCTTCCCAGAGGACAAGCTCTGGGTGACCGTCTACGACGACGACGACGAGGCGATCGAGATCTGGCACCGCGTCGCGGGCCTTCCCTACGAGCGCATCCAGCGCCGGGGGCCGAAGGACAACTACTGGTCGATGGGCGTTCCAGGGCCGGGCGGGCCGTGCTCGGAGATCTACTTCGACCGCGGCCCTGACCACGGCCGCGAGGGCGGTCCCGTCGCTGACGAGGACAGGTACCTCGAGGTGTGGAACCTGGTCTTCATGCAGGACGAGCTGTCTGCGGTCCGTTCCAAGGAAGACTTCGACATCAAGCAGCCCCTGCCGGCGAAGAACATCGACACGGGCATGGGCCTCGAGCGCATGGCGGCACTCCTGCAGGGCGTCGACAACATCTACGAGATCGACACCACTCGCGGCATCCTCGAGCGCGCGGCGGCACTCTCCGGAGCAACGTACGGATCGAACGAGCGCAATGACGTGGCCCTGCGCGTCGTGGCCGACCATGCCCGCACGTGCGCGTTCTTGATCGGCGACGGCGTCATCCCGGGCAACGAGGGCCGCGGGTACGTCCTGCGCCGGCTGATGCGCCGGGTCATCCGCATGATGCGCCTGCTCGGTGCCCACGATCCGGTCATGGGCGACCTTGTCGACGTGACAGTCTTGATGATGGCCCCGCAATACCCCGAGCTCAACGACGAGCACGTGCGCATCCGGCAGGTGTCGGTCGCGGAAGAGGCGACTTTCCTGCAGACGTTGAAGACGGGCACCGTCATCTTCGACACGGCAGCAGCGGCAGTGCGCGAAGCCGGGGGCAGCCGCATCGAAGGCGACCAGGCGTTCGCGCTCCATGACACCTATGGCTTCCCCATCGACCTGACCTTGGAGATGGCCGCCGAGCAAGGCCTGTCCGTGGATGAGGACGGCTTCCGGACCCTCATGCAGCAGCAGCGCGAGCGGGCCAAGGCAGATGCCCGGGCCCGCAAGGCAGGCGTGGCCGCGACCACTGCCTACCGTGACATCCTCGAGCAGGGCGGCACGACGACCTTCACCGGCTATCACGAGTCAGTGAGCGAGTCCCAGGTCATCGGCATCGTGCGGGCAGGCGAGACCGTGCCTGCTGCGAAGGTCGGCGACCACGTCGAGATCGTCCTCAATCGCACCCCGTTCTACGCCGAGGCAGGCGGGCAGCTGGGCGATCACGGCAGGCTGCGCAGCAGCGACGGCGCGGTCGTCGACGTCTACGACGTGCAGACGCCGGTCCCGGGCCTGTTCATCCACCGCGGCGAGGTGGTCGACGGCGAGCTGGTCACGCACGCCACTGTCATCAGCGAAGTCGACTCCGCGCGCAGGCGGGCGATCTCCCGGGCGCACACGGCCACGCACATGATCCATCGCGCCTTCCGCGAGCGGCTGGGCGAGACCGCGACGCAGATGGGCTCCGAGAACGCACCCGGCCGGCTGCGCTTCGACTTCCCGAACCCGACCCCGGTGGGCCATGCGGTCCTGCAGGAGGTCGAGCAGCACGTGAACGAGGTCCTGATCGACGACCTTGCCGTCACGGCCCAGACCATGTCGCAGGCCGATGCGCGAGCCATGGGCGCCATGGCGCTGTTCGGCGAGAAGTACGGCGACCGCGTGCGAGTGGTGTCCGTGGGCGACTGGGCCCATGAGCTCTGCGGCGGCACGCATGCGCAGCGTTCTGGCCAGCTCGGCGTGGTGACCTTCTTGTCGGAGGGCTCGATCGGCGCTGGAGTGCGCCGCGTAGAGGCGCTCGTGGGCGTCGACGCCTACCAGTTCCTGGCCCGCGAGCACATCCTCGTCAATCGGCTCTCGGAGATGCTCAAGGCGCCATCCGACCAGCTCGTGGACCGCGTGGAGAAGACTCTTGCGTCGCTCAAGGACGCCGAGCGCGACCTGGCGAAGGTTCGCAGTGCCCAGCTCGCCACCAACCTCGACGGCATCATCGGCGAGGGCAAGGACATCGGCTCGGTGCGATTGTGGGCATTCGTCGCGCCGGAGGGCACCAACGGCAACGACCTCCGCGAACTGCTGGGCAAGGCGCGCGGCAGGGCGCGCAACGACATCCCCGTCGTGGCAGTCGCCGCGGCTGTCGCCGACGGCAAGGTGTCGATCATCACCGGCTGCTCGCAGCCGGCCATCGCCCTCGGGCTCGGCGCAGGAGCACTCCTGCAGGCAGCCCTTCCGTCGATCGGGGGCCGTGGTGGCGGCAAGGACGAGATGGCCCAGGGCGGCGGCACCGATCCGGCCGGCATCGAGGCTGCGTTCGCCGCGATCGAGGCGCTCATCCGCGAACGGGCCGGGTCCTAGCCGCATGCGCTCGGGAGTCCGCATCGCATGCGATGTCGGCACCGTGCGCATCGGCATCGCGCGATCCGACGCGACGGGCATGCTGGCCGTGCCTCTCGATGCCGTGCGCGCCGGCGAGCACGCCGTCGCCGAGGTCGCGGGCATCGCCGGTGAATGGGACGCCCTCGAAGTTCTCGTCGGCCTGCCCCTGAGCATGGACGGGACGGAGCGTTCGTCAGCAGCGCTCGCCCGTGCGTGGGCAGCGGGCCTTGCGGCGGCCGTCCCCATGCCCGTGCGACTCGTCGACGAGCGCCTGTCGACAGTGCAGGCCCAAAGGGGCCTGCACGAGGCCGGCAAGTCGACACGCCAGTCGCGCGCCCGCATCGACAGCGCTTCTGCAGTGGTCTTCCTTCAGGCAGCATTGGACACGGAGGCCCGGACGGGCCTGCCTGCGGGCGTGGACGTGCGCCGCGCCGGCGATACCAGTGAGCGAGGGAAGGGCCAGTGAGCCAGCTCGAGCAGTTCATGACCGACGGACCCCTGCCGCCGTCGCGGCACCGGCGTTCGTGGGGCAAGTTCGTCGTCGCCGGGCTGCTCGTCCTCGCCGTCGTGGGCATGGTGCTCGGGGGAGTGAACCTGCTTCGCGGCGACGAGTCCCCGACCGACTATGCGGGTGCGGGCACCGGCGCGGCCACGGTCGTGATCGCCAAGGGCGACACGCTGACCGACATCGGCGGGAAGCTCGCTGACGCTGGAGTCGTCCTGTCGTCCCAGGCCTTCGTCGATGCAGCAAGCGTGGACGACCGAGCAGTCACCATCGGCCCCGGGCGATACACGCTGCGCAGGCAGATGAGCGCTGCGTCGGCCATCACGTTGATGCTCGATCCGGCCTCGCGGGCGTCCAGCCGGCTCGTGCTCCCCGAGGGCCTGCGCCTGGAGCAGACGGTCGCCGCGGCCGCCGACGCCACGGACTTGCCGAAGTCGGACTTCCAGAGTGTTCTGCAGGACCCGAGCAAGCTCGACCTCCCCGCATGGGCCGACAATCATCCCGAGGGCTTCATGTTCCCGGCGACCTACGACCTGTCCGGTGACGAGTCCGCCCAGCAGGTGCTGCGCACCCTGGTCAAGCGCTTCAACCAAGGAGCAGCCGACGTGGGCCTCGAGGAACGTGCGGCGAAGGCCGGCATGAGCCCCTACGAGGTGCTCATCGTGGCGTCCTTGCTGCAGGCAGAGGTCAGCCCGAACGACTTCAGCAAGGTGGCGCGGGTCATCTACAACCGCCTCGACGCGGGCATGCCGCTCCAGCTCGACAGCACGGTCGCCTATGCGCTCGGCGTCCGCGCCTACCAGCTGACCGACAAGCAACTGCAGACGCAGTCGCCGTACAACACCTACCTGCGACGCGGGCTGCCCCCACGTCCGATCAACTCCCCGGGCGAAGCCGCGATCGAGGCGGCGCTGTCGCCGGCCAAGGGCAAGTGGCTCTACTTCGTGGCCGTCGATCCGCGCACGCAGGAGACCAAGTTCGCCCGGACGTACGAGCGCTTCCTCGAGCTGAAGGCCGAGTTCCGCGACAACCTGGCTGCCTTCGAGGCCGAGCAGGCACGTGCGAGCGCGAGCCCCAGCGAGTCCGCGTCCGATGGCTGACGGCCAGCGCAGGCGGGCCGGAGTGCTCGGCAGCCCGATCGAGCACAGCAAGTCGCCGGCCCTGCATCGCGCCGCCTATGCGAGCCTGGGGCTCGACTGGGAGTACGACCGCTACGAGGTCGACGAGGGCCAGCTCCCTGGCTTCATGGCTGCCATGGACGATTCCTGGGCGGGGCTGTCGCTGACGATGCCGCTGAAGGAAGCCGTCCTGCCGTTGCTCGCCTCGGTGTCGGACCTGGGTGCCCGGCTGCGCTCGGTCAACACCGTCCTACCCGGCAGCGCTCCCGGAACATGGCACGGCGAGAACACCGACGTGCAGGGGATCGTCACGTCCGTCCTGCAGGCACACGCTGGTGAGCCCCTCGATGGCGGCTCCGCTGTCATCCTCGGCGGGGGAGCCACAGCGCGCAGTGCCTGCGCTGCGCTGCCTGTCCTCGGCATCACGTCCGTGACCGTGTGCGCGCGACGCCCGGAGGCGGCGCAGGAGGTGGCCGACCTGGCGGCCCAGTTCGGACGTGCGACCTCGACTGCATCCCTCGAGCCGGCTGCCCGCCTCGTCTCTGCCTCCCTGGTCATCAGCACCCTGCCTGGCGACGCGGCCGCCCCGTGGGCGGAACTGGCCGGCGACGGTACGGGCGTGCTGCTCGATGCCTCGTACCACCCCTGGCCCACGCCCCTGGCGTCTGCCTGGGCGGGCACCGGGGTGGCGAGCGGCCGGGACATGCTCCTGTGGCAGGCGGTCGAGCAGGTTCGCCTCATGACCGGGCGCGAACCCGATGCCGAGCGGATGCGGGCCGCCCTGGCCGACTGACCTGAGCGCGCGATCTGAAAGGATCGGCGCCATGGTGCGCTGGTTGACCGCAGGTGAGTCGCATGGCCCTGCCCTCGTGACGATCGCCGAGGGCCTGCCGGCGGGCATCCCCGTGACCACGGCCGACGTGGGAGAGGACCTCGCCCGGCGCCGACTGGGCGCGGGCCGCGGTGCGCGCATGAAGTTCGAGCGCGATGAGGTGCGCTTCCTCGGCGGGGTGCGGCATGGCTCGACTCTGGGCGGCCCGGTCGCCATCGAGGTCGGCAATTCCGAGTGGCCCAAGTGGGAGCAGGTCATGTCGGCGGATCCCGTCGACGAGGAGATCCTTGCCGAGCTGGCGCGCAATGCCCCGCTGAGCCGTCCTCGCCCCGGCCACGCCGACCTCGTGGGCATGCAGAAGTACGGCTTCCACGACGCCCGTCCCATCCTCGAGCGGGCCAGCGCCCGCGAGACCGCCGCCCGCGTCGCACTCGGCGCCGTTGCCCGGGCCTTCCTGCGCGACCTTGCCGGCATCGAGGTGATCAGCCACGTGGTGCGCATTGGCGCAGCCGCCGTGCCCGACGGCGCGCCGGTTCCGCAGGCAGGCGACCTCGCGGCCATCGACGACAGCCCGGTGCGGTGCTTCGATCCAGTAGCCGCGGAGGCCATGGAAGCCGAGATCTCCGCTGCCCACAAGGACGGCGACACGCTCGGGGGAGTCGTCGAGGTCCTCGCCTACGGCCTGCCGCCGGGCCTGGGCAGCCACGTGCACTGGGACCGCCGGCTGGACGCCAAGCTTGCGGCGGCACTCATGGGCATCCAGGCGATCAAGGGGGTGGAGGTAGGCGACGGCTTCGGCCTGGCCGCGGTGCGTGGCTCCCTCGCGCAGGACGAGATCATCCCGGGCCCCGACGGCTTCGAGCGCACGTCCAGCCACTCCGGCGGCACCGAGGGCGGCATGAGCAATGGCCAGGCACTGCGCGTGCGCGCGGCCATGAAGCCCATCTCCACCATCCCGCGCGCGCTGCGCACCGTCGACGTCCTTACCGGCGAGGCAGCCCCTGCGATCAACCAGCGCTCGGACGTCTGTGCCGTGCCCGCTGCGGGCGTCGTTGCCGAGGCCATGGTGCTGCTGGTCCTCGCCGATGCCGTCATGGAGAAGTTCGGCGGCGACAGCGTGACCGAGGTCCGGCGCAACCTCCGCGGCTACCTCGACTCGCTGGCCTTCCGCTGATGGCTCCGCGCCTGGTGCTGATCGGCTCGCCCGGTGCAGGCAAGACCACCGTCGGCCGCCGAGTGGCCGAACGACTGAAGGTTCCCTTCGCCGACTCCGACCACCTCATCGAGGCGCAGGCGGGCATGCCGGTGTCGGACATCTTCGTGAACTCCGGCGAGCCTGCCTTCCGCGAGCTCGAGGAGCAGGTCATCGCCGACGCCCTGGTGCAGCATGCCGGGGTGCTCTCGCTGGGCGGCGGTGCCGTGATGCGCGATGCGACGCGCGACAGGCTCGTCGGCCATCGCGTGGTGTGGCTGCGCGTGAGCCTGTCCGACGCAGCTGCGCGCGTGGGCATGAACACTGCGCGTCCACTGCTCCTGGGCAATGTGCGCGGCACGCTCGCCGCCCTGATGGAAGCCCGCAATCCCGTGTACGAATCGGTGGCGTCTGCCATCGTCGACACGTCCGGACGTTCCGTTCGCGAGGTCGTCGACCTCGTCGCGGACATCGCCACCCAGGAGCCCGCAGATGAATGAGGCCAGCGCGCCTTCCAGCGACGTCGTGATTCCGGTACGGGCCGAGCGCGACTACGACGTCGTCATCGGCCGCGGTCTCCTCGGGCACCTTCCCGCCATGGTCGAGGGCTCGGACCGCGTCGCGATCATCCACCCCGCTGCGCTGACCGCCTCGGCCGAGGCGATCCGGGACGAGCTCTCCGACACAGGCATTGCCGTCACTCTCATCGAGGTGCCCGACGCCGAGGATGCCAAGACGGCGCAGGTCGCGGCCTTCTGCTGGGAGGCCCTGGGCGCCTCGGGCTTCACGCGCAA
>CAYFLP010000074.1:0-3471 GCA_964344045.1 uncultured Bifidobacteriaceae bacterium | reverse complement strand
CACGCGCAATGACTGCGTCATCGGCCTCGGGGGCGGTGCCACCACCGACCTCGCCGGGTTCGTGGCGGCAACCTGGCTGCGCGGGATCCGGGTGATCCAGGTGCCCACCACGCTGCTGGCCATGGTCGATGCGGCGGTGGGCGGCAAGACGGGCATCAACACGGACGCCGGCAAGAACCTCGTCGGCTCGTTCTGGTCGCCGTCGGGCGTGCTGTGCGACGTGCATGCCCTCGAGACGCTGCCGGGCAATGACCTGGTGGCGGGCATGGCCGAGGTGGTGAAGGTCGGCTTCATCCGCGACCTGTCGATCCTCGACGACGTCCAACGCGATGCGTCAGGTGCGGTCGACCCGACCGGGTCCCTGCTGCCCGACCTCATCCGCCGGGCGGTGCAGGTGAAGGCCGACGTGGTCGCCGACGACTTCCGCGAAGCTACATCGGTCGGCTCGAAGGTTGGCCGCGAGGCCCTCAACTACGGCCACACGTTCGGCCATGCCATCGAGAAGCGCGAGCGCTACCGCTGGAGGCATGGCGCGGCCGTCTCGGTCGGCATGATGTTCGTGGCCGAGCTGGCCGGACTTGGCGGTCGCCTGACGCAGGACGAGGTCGACCTCCACCGTTCCGTCCTGACTTCGCTGGGACTGCCGACGACCTACGCGGGCGGGCACTGGGACCAGCTGCTCGGTGCGATGGCCATCGACAAGAAGGCCCGCGGCTCGCTCCTGCGATTCGTGGTCCTCGGCGGCATCGGTCATCCGATGATCTGGGAAGGCCCCGATCCGGCCCTGCTGTCCGCGGCGTACGACGCGATCTCCGGCTGAGCGGCAGGCGAGCCCCGGAGTGGGCATAGGGTGCAGCCATGCCACGCGTGTACGTCCTCAATGGGCCCAACCTCAACCGGCTCGGCACGCGCGAGCCCGATGTCTACGGCAGCACGACGTTCGCCGACCTGACGTCAGCCTGCCTGGCATGGGCATCGGACCTGGGCCTGGAGGCCGAGGTACTGCAGACGAATGACGAGTCGCAGCTGGTCGAGTGGCTGCACCGGGCCCAGGACGAGCAGGCAGCGGTCGTGCTCAATCCGGCGGCCTTCACCCACTACTCGTACGCCGTGCGCGATGCCTGCGCGATGGTGACCACGCCCATCGTCGAGGTGCACATCTCGAATCCGCACGCCCGCGAGGAGTTCCGGCACACCTCGGTCGTGTCTGCGGTGGTGACGGGCACGATCGCGGGCTTCGGCATCGATTCGTACCGGCTGGGCCTCCAGGCGGTTGCCGGCATCCTCCACGGCTGAGCCGGGCCGTGCCTTTCGCCCAGCGGCGCGCTCGCGTGCGCGACGCCCTGGACGCGGCATCGGCCAGGCCCGCCGCGGTATTCACCGACCTCAGCGACATCCGCTACCTCACGGGGTTCTCCGGCAGCAATGCCGTCCTCGTGGTCGGAGCCGACCCCGCCGACGACCTGCTGGCGACTGATGGCAGGTACGAGGTGCAGGTCGCGGCACAGTGCCCCGGCCTGCCCGTGCTGATCGACAGGGCCACGTTGGCGGCGGTGGGTCGCCACGTGGCCCAGTGGACGATCGTCGCCGACGAGCGCGTGTCGGTGGCTGATGCCCGGCTGCTTCCGGCATCGACCACCTTCCTGCCGAGCCTGGTGACGGACATGCGCATGCGCAAGGACCCGGGCGAGCTCGCGCTGATCGCCACTGCGTGCAGCATCACTGCCCGTGCCATGACCGAACTCGCGGGCACCATCCGCGCTGGCCAGACCGAGGTGTCGATAGCGAGGCGGCTCGAGGCGCTGTTCGCCGAGGGCGGGGCCGACGAACGCGCCTTCGAGACGATCGTGGCGTCCGGGCCCAACACTGCGGTCCCGCACCACCAGCCTGGTCCCCGTGAGCTCAGCCCGGGCGACCTCGTCGTCATCGACGCCGGGGCAAAGGTGCAGGGCTACTGCGCCGACATGACCAGGACCTTCGTGGTCGGCGAGCCGGCCGACTGGCAGGTGCGCGTGCACGCCGACGTGCTGGCCGCCCAGCAGGCCGCTTCCCGCGCGTACCTGCCTGGTACGCCGTGCCAGGAGATCGACTCGATCGCTCGGGAGGCCCTGCGCGAACGGGGCTGGGACAAGGAGTTCGGGCACGGCCTGGGGCACGGCCTGGGCCTCGACATCCACGAGGCGCCGATGGTGGCTGCCCGGCCGACCGGTAGCATCGACGCCGACATGGCGATCACGGTCGAGCCTGGGGTGTACCTGCCCGGGCGCGGCGGAGTTCGCATCGAAGACACCCTCGCGGTCACGTCGGCCGGGCCCGTGGTCCTCACTGAGGCGTCACGGGACCTGATCCGCGTCGGCTGACGCGGGACGAGCAAAGGGACAGCACTCGTGGCGACCTCGAACGACCTCAAGAACGGCCTGGTCCTCAACATCGACGGCCAGTTGTGGGCCGTCGTGGAGTTCCAGCACGTGAAGCCGGGCAAGGGCGGCGCTTTCGTCCGTACCAAGCTCAAGAACGTGCTGACCGGCAAGGTGGTCGACAAGACGTTCAACGCCGGCGTGAAGGTCGAGACGGCGAATGTCGACAAGCGCGAGATGCAGTACCTCTACAAGGACGGCGACGACTGGATCTTCATGGACACCCAGTCCTACGACCAGGTCCCGGTGCCGACTGCGACCGTGGGTGACTCCGCGAAGTACCTGCTCGAGAACCAGAACGCCACGGTCGCCACGCACGATGGCGTGCCCTTGTACGTCGAGCTGCCCGCATCGGTCGAGCTCATGGTCACCTACACCGAGCCGGGCCTGCAGGGCGACCGCTCCACCGGAGGCACCAAGCCCGCCACCCTCGAGACCGGGGCCGAGATCCAGGTTCCGCTGTTCCTCGAGTCCGACACCAAGGTGAAGGTCGACACGCGCGACGGCTCGTACCTCGGTCGCGTCAACGACTGACGGCATCCGCCGCCAGCGAGGTCGATACCCATGTCAGCACGCAGCAAGGCGCGCAAGCGCGCACTCGACGTCCTGTTCGAAGCGGACATGCGCGGCGTACCGGCCGTCGAGGTTCTCGAGGCAGGCGAGCAGCGCCGGGTCGCCGAGGGCCAGGATCCCGCGAATGCCTACGTGGCCGAGCTCGTGCGCGGGGTCGTGGCCCATCAGGAGCGCATCGACGATCTCATCTCGTCCTATTCCCTCGGCTGGACCCTTGACCGCATGCCGGCAGTAGACAGGGCGATTCTCCGCGTGGGCTGCTACGAGATCCTGTGGTCCGACGAGATCCCCGACGCCGTGGCGATCTCCGAGGCAGTTGCGCTCGCGCAGGACCTCTCGACTGACGATTCGGCGGGCTTCGTCAACGGGCTGCTCGGTCGGATCCTCGAGGTCAAGCCGCGCCTGGCTGACGAGCCCACTGCTCCCTAGCCTTCGGTGGTGCCCCGGGAGGGATTCGAACCCTCACTGGACGGTGTTTGAG
>CAYFLP010000073.1:0-10379 GCA_964344045.1 uncultured Bifidobacteriaceae bacterium | reverse complement strand
CATCCGATCTTCAACCTCTACAACCGGCACTGGCCGATCCTCACCAACCTTCCGCCGCTTCCGCCGGCCAAGTTCGTCGAGGGCGGCAACGCGCACGAGTCGATGGTGGGTGCGGGCACGATCATCTCCGGCGCGCACGTGCGCAACTCCGTTGTCGCATCGAACGTGGTCATCGACGCGGGTGCGTACGTGGAGGGAAGCGTCGTCATGCCGGGCGTGCGCATCGGCCGCAATGCCGTGGTGCGCAATGCGATCCTCGACAAGTTCGTCATCGTGCCCGACGGCGTGCAGATCGGCGTCGATATCGAGCGCGACCGCGAGCGCTACACCGTGAGCGACGGTGGCGTCGTGTGCCTCGGCAAGGGCGTCATCGGCCAGCGTTAGCGGCCTTCCCTCGCGTTTCCCTCGCGCACGTGTCATTCCCGGCGCGTTTTATGACACTTCCGCGAGGGAAAGGATGCGGCGGTCGGCGGCCCACTAGGCGATGTCGTGGCGCTCGATCGCCACCGCGCGCAGCCGCCCCTTGGGCGTGGCATGGCGGTGGATCACGATGAAGCTGCCCGGTGACAGCCGGGTGTCCCAGGCAGGGTCGTCCACGTCGACCCCGAGCGCATCGGCCACGGCGTCGAAGATGGTAGGAAGAACGGGCCGGTGGGAGCAGATCAGGATCGGCTCCGGGTCGAGGGCCAGCTCGCGGGCACGCCGTGCCGCCGCCTTGGGCTTGATGTGATGCCCCTCTTCGGTGATCGCGTTCTCGCGGATCGCCTCCGTGCCCTGCTGCTTTGCCAGGCGCCTGACTGTCTCGAAGCAGCGCCGTGCGGCCGAGGTATGGATGCGCATCGGGCCGAAGGCATCGAGGACGGGCACGAGTGCCTTGCTCTGGGTGCGGCCCTTGCCGGTCAGGGGCCTATCGATGTCGGCCTCGCCCCCGTAGTCGCTGCGCTTGAGTGCCTTCGTGTGGCGCACGATGACGAGGGGAGTGGTGTCAGGCATCGCGATCGCCGACGCCACGAGCTCGATGTCGCTCGGGTAGGTCAGCAGTGCTGGTGCCTCGTCGACGGCGACCCAGCGGATCTCGTCGACCTCGTCATCGGGGGTGAAGCCTTCCTCGGAACGCACCTTGGCCCGCCAGTAGTGGACGGATTTCGGCCTTCCGTTAGCGAGGTAGTGCTGAGCGGCCAAGGGCGACAGCAGGGTCGGGGTGAAGCCGGTCTCCTCGTCGCACTCGCGCACGGCGGCCGCGATGACGTGTTCCCCCGAATCGACCTTGCCCTTGGGAAGTGACCAGTCGCTGCGGCCAGGCCGGTGCACGACCAGGACCTCCTGGCCGGATGCGGACCAGGACGAGCGCAGTACGACCACGCCCGCTGCCTGGATTTCGGGTGCGCTGGCCATCAGCCCAGGCCGGCCTTGCGGGCAGCCTTCACGGCCCTTGCCCAGATGTCGGGGAACCTCAGCCGTTCGAGGATCTCCTCCTCGCCCTCGTATTCGTGCAAGAGCCCGAGGGCGAAGCCGTGCGAGCCGTCGACACCGGCCGCTGCGGTTGCGAGGAGCTGCTGCGCGATGTGGGCGTCCTGGTGGTCTCCGAGCGATTCGGTGACCTGCGCGAGCTCTGCTGCCAGCCGGGTGAACTTGCCGCCGAGGATGGAGGCCACTGCCTCGTTCGTGTACCGGGCGCGCTTGGCGCGGATGCGGGTGCGATGCCACTGCTCGCTGGGAGAGTCGAGCGTGAGCTTGCGGGCATCTCGGTAGAGCTTGCGCCAGGTCTGCGCGGCAATCTCATGGAGCAGCTCGTCGCAGCGCCGGAAGGCGGAGTCGAGGACGGGCGGGTCGGCCACCGCGGCGACAAGGTCATCGATCAGCTGGTCGTGGCGGTCGCTGCGCAGCGCGGCAATCGCGCTGGAGCGGGCAGCGGCCATGCGCCGATCGAGCACGTCGTCGACGGCGGACGCAGCGGCAGCGGCATGTGGCTCGGGAAGTTCGCGTGCATGGCGATCGAGCCTGGCCTGCAGAACCTCGGTGTCGCGCACGGCGCCGAGCTCGCTCGCGAGCCAGGCGAGTTCCTCGCGCAAGGAGGAGGCCCGCTCGGCGTCGAGCACGGGAGCGAAGGCCGCCAGCGTGCTGCGCAGGCGGCGGGCGGCGACGCGCATCTGGTGCACGGCATCGGGCAGGTCGCGGCGCACGGCCACGTCGGCCATGACGAGATGGCGCGCATGCTTGGCCAGGATGGCACGCAGCGCATCGACCACGAGCGCGGTGCGATCGGGCATCGGCAGGCTCGGGATGTCGCATGGCAGCGCGGCGCTGGGGCCGAGGGCGCCTGCGGCCTTGCTCACCGTGCTAGGAGTGCCGCCCTGCGCGACAAGGGACTCGACGGCGGAGTCGAGGATGCGCAGCGCGACGGGGTCGCCTGCATCGCATGCCTCGATCTCGATCTCATGGAACGACCCGATGCGGTGGCCGTCGCGGTAGATGGCCACGCGGTCGTCCACGAGCTCTGCTCGCGTGACCCCCTCGGAGTCGACGAGGTCATGCCGGGTGCGGGTGGTCTCGACCACGGCCCGCGGCCCCGCTGTCTCACCGCGAAGCAGCGGTGAGATGACGTGGATGAACGCATCCGGCACCGTGGTGGAGTCCTTGGCGTCCGTGGCATCCAGGTCGACGTGCAGCTCGTCGCGCGTGCCTGCCTCCGCGCCTGCGACGGGCAGCTTCAGGTGCCAGCCCTCGTCGGCCCCGCCCTCGCGGCGGCGCATGGTCACGCCCCAGCGCAGCAGGCGCAGGTCGTCGGTGTCGAAGTACGTCGCGCGCATGCGCACAGGCGGGTACTGCTCTGTCGAGGCGACACCGGTGATCGATGTCAGGTCGGCAAGGGCGAAGTCCTCCGGGACTCGGACCTTCCGCTCGACCTCACGGTGAGCGGAGGTCACGGCGCGAAGCCTCGCTTGCGCTTGATCTCGATCAGCGATTCCTGGAAGTCGCGCAGGTGCCTGCCGTCGGCCCCGATGAGGCGCCGGGTCCAGTTTCCGTCGGCGTCGAGATCCCATGCCGAGGTCGATGGGTCCATGGCGAAGTCGAACAGGGATTCGATGTTCGCGACCATCTCCGGGTCGGTCAGCCGCACGAGCGTCTCGACGCGACGGTCGAGATTGCGATGCATCATGTCGGCCGAGCCGATCCACACCTCGCGGTTGCCGCCGTTCTCGAAGCCGTAGGCACGCGAGTGCTCGAGGAAGCGTCCGAGGATGCTCACGACGCGGATGCTCTCGCTCAGCCCGGGCACGCCTGGGCGCAGGGCGCAGATGCCGCGCACCCACACCTGCACGGGAACGCCGGCCTGCGATGCGCGGTAGAGCGCGTCGATCACGCCTTCGTCGACGAGTGCATTGCACTTGAAGCGGATGCCGCAGGGGCGCCCGGCCTTCTTGTGCTCGATCTCGCGCTCGATGCGCTCGACGAGGCCGGTGCGCACCGAGTGGGGGGCGACGAGGAGTCGCTCGTAGTGCGTGTTCATCGAGTAGCCCGACAGCACGTTGAACAGGTTCGAGACGTCCTCGCCGACAGCTGGGTCGGAGGTGAGGAGCCCGAAATCCTCGTACAGGCGCGCGGTCTTCGGGTGGTAGTTGCCCGTGCCGAGGTGGCAGTACCTGCGCAGCTGGTCGCCTTCGTCGCGCACCACCATCGACAGCTTGCTGTGGGTCTTCAGGCCCACGAGGCCGTAGACCACGTGGACGCCGGCCTCCTCGAGCTTGCGCGCCCACTCGATGTTGTTCTGCTCGTCGAATCGCGCCTTGATCTCGACGAGCGCGAGAACCTGCTTGCCGCTCTGCGCGGCGTGGATGAGCGCATCGACGATGGGCGAGTCGCCGGACGTGCGGTACAGGGTCTGCTTGATCGCCAGGACATGCGGATCGCGAGCGGCCTGCTCGAGGAAGAGCTGGACGCTCGTGGAGAAGGAGTCGTAGGGGTGGTGCAGCAGCACGTCGTGCTCGCGGACGACGGCCATGATGTCGGGCGCGCTCGCGGTCTCGACCTCGCTGAGCATGCGCGAGGTCTTGGGGACGAACTTGCGCTGCTTGAGGTCGTCGCGGTCGAGGCCGACCAGGGCCCACAGGCCGGTCAGGTCGAGCGGGCCAGGCAGTCGGAATACCTCGTCGGCAGTGACGTCGAGCTCGTCGGTGAGCAGCTCGAGGACATGGGAGTCGATGGACTCCTCGACCTCCAGGCGCACGGGCGGCCCGAAGCGGCGGCGCATGAGCTCGCGCTCGAGCGCGAGCAGCAGGTTCTCGGCGTCGTCCTCTTCGACCTCGACGTCCTCGTTGCGCGTGACGCGGAAGGCGTGGTGCTGGACGATCTCCATGCCCGGGAAGAGCGTGTGCAGGTGCGCGGCGATGATGTCCTCGAGCGGCACGAAGCGCTGCGGCGCTACCTCGACGAAGCGCGGCAGCAGCGGGGGCACCTTAACGCGGGCAAACAGCTCGGTACCCGTGACGGGATTGCGCACGACGACGGCGAGATTGAGCGACAGGCCGCTGATGTACGGGAAGGGGTGCGACGGATCGACGGCCAGCGGCGTGAGCACGGGGAACACCTTGGAGTCGAAGAAGTACTCGGTCTCGGACTTCTCGACGGGGGTCAGGTCCTCCCAGCGCAGCAGCTCGATGCCGTGCGCTTCGAGGTCGGGAAGCACCGACTGGCGGAAGAGGTTGGCCTGCACGAGCTGCAGTTCGTAGGCGCGCTTCCAGATGTTCTCGAGCACCTCGCGGGGGGTGTAGCCGCTGGCCGCGCGCACGGCGATGCCGGTGGCGATGCGGCGCTTGAGGCCCGCGACGCGCACCATGAAGAACTCGTCGAGGTTGCTGGCGAAGATGGCGAGGAACTTGGCTCGCTCGAGTGCGGGCAGGTCAGGATCCTCGGCGAGCTCGAGGACGCGCTGGTTGAAGGCCAGCCAGGACAGCTCGCGGTCGAGGAAGCGGTTGGCCGGAAGGGCCGGGGTGCTCGAGGGCCGGGGTGCCTCGGCGGCAGGAGGGGCCGCCGGAGTTGGGGCCGCCGGAGTTGGGGAAGTGTCGGTGCTCACCCGGTGATCGTCCCACAGTCGGCCGCCCGACAGCAGGCCGTGCAGGCGAGAGCCGCCCGGCTAGTGGGGGCGCATGTACTCGATATCGGTGTCCCAGCGGACGAAGCCGAGGGCCTCGTAGAGGCGCACGGCCCGTTCGTTGGACGCGTCGACGTACAGCATGGCCTGGCCCAGGTCGAGGGAGCGCATGTGCGCGAGGCCGGCAATGGTGATCGCCCTGCCCAGGCCGGTCCCCGTCTCGACCGGGTCGACCCCGACCACGTAGACCTCTCCGACCGACTCGTGGTGATGCCCGGCAACGCCGCCGTGGACCTTGGTCCAGTGGAAGCCGACGAGCTCGTCGCCGCGCCAGGCCATCAAGAAGCCCTCGGGAGAGAACCAGGGCTCGCCCATCCGCCGCTCGAGGTCGGCCCGGGTCCACCTGGCCTGGTCGGGGAGCCCTGCGAAGGCCCGGGCGTTGACCCGGAGCCAGGCTTCCTCGTCGATGCCCACGCGGAAGGGGCGGATGGCGATGCCGTCAGGCACCTCCAGGCGCGGCAGCGGCGCATAGAGGGAGCGGCGCATCTGCCACAGCACGCGCGAGTGGACGAACCCGGCATCGCGGGCCAGCTGCGAGGCACCGGCCTGCTCGCCGTGGGCCCACAGCCTCAGGCGCGGGTCGTCCGACACCTGCATGAGGTGGTCGAGCAGGGCGCGGCCGACGCCGTGCCTGCGCTGCGACGGGCTGACCGCTAGTTCGGCGCTGGGGCCGTCCACCTCGTCGGTGGTGTCGAGGTGCGCGTAGCCGACGAGCGCCCCCACGTGATCGCGGGCGAGGAGGTGGATGCTGCGGTCGTCGCCGCCGGAGCGCAGGTGGAGCCAGACGTGCTCGGACAGCGGCCGCAGGCCGTCGGCCTCGGTGACAGCGGAGATGAGCTGGCTGATCGCGGCGATCTCGCCTGCGTCGATGCGCGTACGCGCATCGATCTGAATCGAGGGCCCCACCGGGTCAGCGCGTGATTCGTGCGTCGTCGAATTCGTCGATGGCCTCGGTACCGGCAGGCACGAAGCGGTAGCCCACGTTGCGGACGGTGCCGATGAGGCTCTCGTGCTCGCTTCCCAGCTTGGCGCGCAGCCTGCGCACGTGGACGTCGACCGTGCGCGTGCCGCCGAAGTAGTCGTAGCCCCAGACCTCCTGGAGCAGCACGGCGCGGGTGAACACGCGGCCGGGGTGCTGGGCCAGGAACTTCAGGAGCTCGAACTCCTTGTAGGTCAGGTCGAGTGCGCGGCCACGGACCTTGGCCGTGTAGGTGCCCTCGTCGACATGCAGCTCGCCGCTGCGGATCTCCTCGGGGATGTCGGCGCCCGCGCTGAGGGTCTGGTCGGACTTGGTGACGGCCAGTCGCAGGCGTGCCTCGACCTCTGCAGGCGAGCTGGTGTCGAGCAGGATCTCGTCGACTCCCCAGTCGGCCTGCACTGCGGCGAGGCAGCCCTCGGTGGTCACCAGGACGAGTGGAACGTCGACGCCGGTCTGCCGGATCAGCCGCGTGAGCCCACGGACTGCGGGGAGGTCGCGGCGGCCGTCGACGAGGAGGGCATCGCACGTCGGTGCGGTGAGCAGGGCGGTGGCCTCGGCAGGCGCGGTGCGCACATGGTGGGCCAGGAAGCCCAGTGCCGGGAGCACCTCGGACGAGGGCTCCATGGCGCGCGTGAGGAGGGTCAGTCGCATGCTGACCTCCTCGCTGTTCCTCGTGCTGATCGCGGTGCTGATCGTCGTGCTGGCGCCTCGAGCCGCCAGGTTGCCGGGCCGGCTGACACCCAAGACTAGGCCACGGGGCCCGTCGACGCCGATGTAGCCTCGTGGGCTGGGCTGGGGTGCACGTTCAATCGGGCGTGCCCGCCCCCATGGCCGAAGGGCCGGGAAGGGAATCGGGCGATGGTCGAGGGCGTGCGCGAGCAGACGCTCGTGACCAGCGATGGCGTGCGCATCGCGGCCGACCTGGTGCCCGGGCTGCCCGGCAGCGACCCCTCGACGGTCATCGTCGTCGTGCACGGGTTCACGGTCAGTCGCAGCAAGCCGCGATTGGCCAAGGTGGTAGCCGGGCTGCGCCCCTACGCATCGGTCGTCTCGATCGACATGCGCGGCCACGGCGCCTCCGGGGGCCAGACGACTGTCGGGCACTTCGAGGTACTCGATGTCGCGGCAGGTGTCGCCTGGGCGCGCAGCCTGGGATTCTCGAAGGTGGTCACGGTCGGCTTCTCGCTGGGCGGCGCGGTGGTGCTGCGCGAGGCCGCCCTTGTCGACGAGCCAGATGCACGACCCGATGCCGTGGTCTGCGTCAGCGCTCCGGCCTTCTGGTTCTACCGAGGCACGAAGGTGATGCGCCGGGCGCACTTCCTGGTCGAGACCTGGCTGGGGCGTCGCGTGCTCCACGCCGGCAAGTCCACTCGCGTGAGCGGTGCCGGCTGGCCCGACCCGGCACCGGTGCCCCCGCACCTGGCCGCCGGTCGGCTGGGCGTCCTGCCCCTGCTGATCGTCCATGGCGACGTCGACCGCTACTTCCCGCTCGAGCATCCCGAGGCCATCTACCGGTCGGCAGTGGCGGGCGGAGTCGACGCCGAGCTGCTGGTCTTCCCTGGCTACGGCCATGCGGAGCGCGAGGTGACCGACGAGATACTTGCGTCGATCGGTGCCTGGGTGCGCAAGGTGACTCGTGAGGAGGGCGGCAACTCGTGAACGGAGCATGGGCCCTCCTCGTGGCCTTGGTGCTGGCCACGGCACTCGGGCTGTGGTTCAAGCGGTCCAACGGTCGCATCAAGGACACCCGGCCCTCGGCTCCCGTCGCAGTCGTGGGCGCCGACGAGCCCCCGGCGGAGATCGAGGCCGAGGGGCTGCCGCCGGAGCCGAGCCTGCTGACGGATGCGGTCCGCGATCGCATGGGCGAGCGCGCGACCGTCGTCCAGTTCTCCTCGGCCTTCTGCCAGCCCTGTCGCGCCACCCGTCGAATCCTGGAGGAGGTGACCGTGATGGTGCCCGGGGTCGCCCATGTCGAGCTCGACGCCGAGGACCACCTCGACCTGGTCCGCGAGCTAGACATCCGCCGCACGCCCACGGTCTTGTTCCTCGATGCGCGCGGGGAGGTCCGCAAGCAGGCGAGCGGGCAGCCGCGCAAGGCCGATGTCATCGCGGCGCTGGGCGAGCTCCTGCCCGGTGGAAGCAATCCGGATTTCGAGATCTGACGGCATGAGCGAGGATTCACCCATGGATCAGGCGCCCGAGGGCCAGGCCGAAGAGCTCTCCCCGGCCATCGCAGCGGGTTCGACGTCGTCCGACGGCAACATCGGCTACGAGATCTTCATGGCAGGCCTGTCGATCCTGTCGATCATCAACCTCTTCCTCGCGATCTTCGTCAAGGAGGAGTCGCTCGACTACGTCATCACGCTGACGAACCTGCTGCTCGTCCTGATCTTCGCGGGCGACTTCGTGTACCGGATGATCAAGGCGCCCTCGAAGTCCACGTACTTCTGGAAGGGCTACGGCTGGGCCGACCTGCTGTCGTCCCTGCCGCTGTCGCAGACCAACGTCCTGCGCCTGTTCCGCCTGATCCGCGTCTACCGGCTTATGCACGACTTCGGCCTGCGTGCCGTATGGCGAGCGCTGGTCACCGACCGGGCCGAGAGCGCACTGCTCACCTTGCTGCTCATCGGCATGGTCGTGATGGAGTTCGGCAGCCTGCAGATGCTTCGCATGGAGCAGTTCGCCGAGGGCGCCAACATCAAGAGCGCGTCCGACGCGATGTGGTACGTGATCGTGACGATGGCGACCGTCGGCTACGGCGACCGCTTCCCCGTCACCAATGCCGGGCGCCTGCTGGGCTCGTTCATCATCATCGTCGGCGTCGGCATCTTCGGCACCCTCACCGGCTACCTGGCCAACCTCTTCCTTGCCCCGCGGCGGCGCAAGGCGGCGGAGGTGCCCGTGGGGCTCGAGGCCAAGTTCAAGGAACTGCAGGAGCTCTCGGCGAAGCAGCAGCAGGCCATCGCCGAGCTGCAGGAGCTCATCGAGCGCAATCAGTCCTGACCGTCCGCACCGCCCGTGCTGCAAGGGTTTTGCACCTGGTGGCGCGCGCAGCGCAGGCTCCGCCCCGGCCTCGTAGCCTGTGGCCGGTCGAGCTCGCAACCGCGCGCTGACCGTGCGAAGGAGCGAGCATGGCGCAATCCACGACGGCGGTGCTCTGCACCCGTGACCAGGTCGACCCGCGCGGTCCGCGCTTCGGCGGGGCCATCACGACCATCGTCCTGGCCCTGGCGCTCCTGCTCGCCGGCACTCCGGCCGGCACGATCCTGGTCGCCTGGCAGACCCTGGTGTTCGCGCTAGGCGCGCTCGTGGGCCTGCAGGCTCAGCCGTACGGCATCCTCTACCGCAGGGTGATCGGCCCGCGCCTGGCTCCCGCGAAGGAACTCGAGGACGCTGCGCCGCCGCGCTTCGCCCAGGCCGTCGGGCTCGTCTTCATGGTCGTCGCGCTTGCCTCCGCCCTGCTCGGCGCTACCACGGTGTCGATGGTGGCCATCGGCCTTGCGCTCATCGCCGCCTTCCTGAACGCAGTCTTCGACTTCTGCCTCGGGTGCGAGATGTACCTGCTCGGCAAGCGCTTCGCCCACCGCTAGGCCCCGGCACGCGATCGCGGCTCTCGTCCCGCATCCCATCCGTGTGGCCAACGCCGCACCCAACGCCGGGGGGACGCCCCCTGCGCGGGCCCGCGCACGGCTAGGCTGCAGCCATGGTCGAGGTCATGTACACCGGGCTCCTCGTCGCTGCGATGGCAGCGGCAGGTTGGTTCGCGTTCTACGTCGTCTACAAGCTCTTCAAGGGCCAGGGCTAGGTGCTTGCGCCCGATGGCTCGGGCGTGGAAGTCCCCGAGGCCCTGCTTCCGCTGAGCTGGCTTCTGGGCACCTGGGTAGGGGTCGGCACTGGCCAGTACCCCACTATCGAGGACTTCCGCTTCGGCCAGGAAGTCACGTTCGCGACGGATGGCCGTCCCTTTCTCACGTATTTCTCGCGCAGCTGGCTGCTCGACGAGGACGGCAACCGCGTGAAGCCGCTCGCGATGGAGACCGGGTTCTGGCGCCCGCAGCCCGACAACGGCGTCGAGGTCGTGCTCGCCCATCCCAGCGGCTTCGCCGAGGTGTGGACGGGCTCGATCGAGGTCACCTCGCTCGAGAATGCCCGCATCACCGGGGCCCGCGCCTACCTGAAGACCACCAGCGTCGCTGCCACGCCATCGGCGAAGGAAGTTCTGGCCGGCGAGCGGATGTACGGCCTGGT
>CAYFLP010000072.1:0-10383 GCA_964344045.1 uncultured Bifidobacteriaceae bacterium | reverse complement strand
GCGCGGCTCCCGCTGCAGCGGCCTGGGTGTTGATGAGGGCGGTGGCGGCCAGGCCTGTCGCGGCCAGCGCGGAGCCGGCGTTGAAGCCGAGCCAGCCGAACCACAGCAGCCCCGCGCCGAGCAGCACCAGGGGCAGGCTGTGGGGGCGCATCGGATCTCGGCGGAAGCCCAGGCGCTTGCCGACGACGAGAACGAGGGCGAGTGCCGAAGCGCCCGAGTTGATCTCGACGGCCGTGCCGCCGGCGAAGTCGAGAGCGCCGAGGCGGTCGCCAATCCAGCCGCCCGCTCCCGCATGGAAGTAGAAGGCCCAGTGGGCCAGGGGCGCGTAGACGAGCAGCGACCACACGATGGTCAGGACGATCCACGTGCCGAACTTCGTGCGGTCGGCGATGGCGCCTGACAGCAGGGCGGCAGTCACGACGGCGAACGTGAGCTGGAACATGACGAACGCGAGCATCGGGATCTGGTGCCCGGGAGCGCCGACCGTCTTGCCCAGTGCGTTGGTGAGTCCGACATCGCTGAGGTCGCCCACCAGCCCCAGGCCGGCGTCGTTGCCGAAGGCGATCGTGTAGCCCAGGAGCAGCCAGACGACCGTGACGACGGCCAGGGCCGAGAAGCTCATCATGATCATGTTGAGGGCGCTCTTCGAGCGCACCATCCCGCCATAGAAGAGCGCAAGGCCGGGAGTCATGAGCAGGACGAGAGCCCCGCAGACCATGACCCAGGCAGTGTCAGCGGCATTGATGGCTTCCATGGGGGCCCTTCCGGCATAGGTACGCAACAGTCTCGCCCTGTTGTGTTACTTCGGGCAGCCGCTCATGTTTCGGCCGCGTTTCGTACTAGGCCCGGCGGGCGAGGGTCCACAGGAAGGACTGCGTCGATTCCCACGGGGTGGAGTGCTGCTCGCGCCGCTGCTCGAGGACCTCGAAGCCGTCGCCCATGGCCGCGCGGATCTGGCCCTCGTCGTACCTCTGCACGGGCAGCCCCGAGCACGAGTCGGGGCCGTCGTCGGCGAAATGGGCCACGATCACGTGCCCCCCGTGGGGAACGCTGTCGCGGACGAGCTGCCAGTAGGCCTGCTGGTCGGCCGGCTCGACGAGGAAGTGGTACGCCGCACGGTCATGCCACACGTCGAAGGTCCGGGTCGGCTGCCAGTCGCGGATGTCGCTAGCGACCCAGTGCACAGGAGATTCGCCGATCCGGTCGTGAGCGGCCATCAAGGCGACCTGGCTGATGTCGACGACAGTCAGGTCATGGAAGCCCCGGGCGAGCAGCTGGTCGACGAGGCAGCTGTCGCCGCCTCCGACATCGACGATGCCCGAGGCGGGAGTGGCAACGCTCTCGATGAGGTCCAGGCTGGCCTGCGGCACGGACTGGTACCAGCTCGGCCGGTCAGCACCGAGGCCCTGGTACTTGGCATCCCAGTGGTCTGCCAGCTCCCCCGAGCCGCGCGCTTCGTCGCTCAAGCGGACGCGCCAGGCTGAGGTGTCTCCTGCGCGGGGCTCGTCGGCAGCACAGCTCCGCCATTGAGCTCCGTCTCCGCGGCGGCCGCTGCGTCGAGCGCCGCCTTCAGTCGCGCCTGGGCTTCGCCATAGGCAGCGAAGTCGCCTTGCGCGAGGGCCCGCTGCCCGTCGACGTAGGCCTCCTGGGCGGCCGTCAGTGCCAGGGACAGGTCGGTCGCGGGGTCGCCCGTGCTCGGCTGCACCGGCACGGTGGGCTGAGTGGGCTGAGTGGGCTGAGTGGGCTGAGTGGGCTGAGTGGGCACTGTAGGAGAGGTGGGCTCGCTGGGCGTGGTCTGCCCCTCGCCCTGGCCGCTGGGCACCTGCTGGTCCGGGAGGGCATCAGCGGTCGCATCGGGCGAGACATCGAACACCTGCGCGAGCGCCGCATCGAGTGTCGCCTCCATCGCCACGTTGGCCCCGTAGCCGACGAGGACCTTGCGCAGCAGCGGGTAGCCCTCGGCGGACGCGCGGATGTAGACGGGCTCGACATACAGCAGGCCGCCGTTGAAGGGCAGGCTCAGCAGGTTGCCGAGATCGACCTCGGAGCCGCCGCGGCGGAGCAGGCTGAGCTGGCTGGAGACCAGCGGGTCGGACTCGAAGTTGTTCTGCACCTGCTGCGGCCCGGGCACGGTCGTGTTGCTCGGCAGCTGGAGCACCCGGATCGTGCCATAGCCGTCGCCCGGCGCGGAGTCGACGGCCATGAAGGCCGCCAGGGTCTGCCTGCGCTGCGGTGCGAATGCCGTGGTCAGGGAGAAGGTCGGCTTCTCCTGCCCGGGCATCTGGAGGGTCAGGTAGTACGGCGGCTGGAAGACCTGGGCCGGGGCGACGGTCGGGTCGCTGGGCACGATCCACACGTCGGTGCCGTTGTAGAAGGTGGTCGCGTCGGTGACGTGGTAGCGGCTGAGGACAGTGCGCTGCACCTTGAACATGTCCTGCGGGTAGCGCACGTGCTGCATCACCGCGTCGGGCATCGTGTCGCGCGACTCGACGACTCCGGGGAATGCCTTCATCCAGGTCTGCAGGATCGGATCGCTCGGATCCCAGGCGTACAGGGTGACCGTGCCGTCGTACGCATCGACGGTTGCCTTGACGCTGTTGCGCATGTAGTTGGCCTGGTCGCGCGGCATGAGGGCAGACGGCACCGTGCGCGCTGTCACGGAATCGCTCGTTGCATCGCTCAGCGACAGGCGGCTGGAATACGGGTAGTCGTTCGACACGGTGTAGCCATCGACCACCCAGGTGATGCGGCCGTCGGCAACGACGGGGTACGGGTCCTGGTCGAGGGTGAGCCACGGGGCGACCTTCTCGACGCGGGTCAGCGGGTCCCGGTCGTACAGGATGCGCGAGTCGGGGTTGACGAGGTCGGAGAGCAGGATGTTGGCGTCCTGGAACTTCGTCGCGAAGACGAGGCGATCGAAGATCGAGCCCATGGCCACGCCGCCGGTGCCGTCGTACGTATTCGTCTTCTGGCCCGTCGGGCTCGCATCGTCCGGGTAGTCCAGCTCTACGGGTGGCGTGCCCTTGGGCGCGCCCACGATCGAGTACACCGGCGACAGCTCGCCGAAGTAGACGCGCGGCTGGGCGATGTCGAGGTTGCCGGTCGGCGGGATGTCGGATTCGAAGAAGTCGGGCTGGCCGTTGCTCAGGGCAGTGTTGTCATAGGCCGCGACCATGCCATAGCCGTGCGTGTAGACCGCCCGGTCGTTCGTCCAGTTCCGCTGGCCGTCGGGAATGCCCGCGAGGTTGATCTCACGCACGGCGACGATGGCACCGCGCTTGGCATCGTCGAGGGTGTAGCGGTCGACATCGAGGGTGTCGGCGAAGGAGTAGTAGCCGCGGATCTGCTGCAGCTGGTTGTACGTCGGCGACACGACAGCGGGGTCGAGCAGGCGGATGTTGTTGAGCGTTCCCGCGCTCGTCTCGATGACCGAGGTCGACGGCGGGTCGACAGTGCCGGGATAGTCCTTCATCTCGGTCTTCGCGACGTTGTAGGCATCGCGCGTGGCCGTGATGTTCCTGTCGATGTAGGGCTCTTCGCGCACGAGCTCGGATGGCCGCACGACGAACTGCTGGAGGATCATCGGGTACGCCACGCCGAGCACCAGGGCCGAGATGATCAGCAGGCCTGCGCCGATGGTGGGCATCGCCCAGTGCCGGCGGAAGGCATTGAGGATGAAGAGGACGGCGACGAGCAGCGAGATCGCGGCGAGGATGTTGAGTCCGGGGAGCACTGCGTGCACGTCGGTGTACTTCAGGCCGGTGAAGCCCGCGACCAGCGACTCGCTCTTGATGGCCAGGCCATAGCGGTCGAACCAGTATGAGGCGGCCTTGACGAGCAGGAAGACGGCGATGATCAGGCTCAGCTGCGACTGGGCGGCAGCGCTCGCGCGATCGCCCTTGGGCTGCAGGCGCAGGCCACCGTAGACGTAGTGCACGAGGACCGATGCAAGGAACGCGACGATCGTGAGCGCGAAGGCGAAGCCCAGCAGGAAGCGGATGAACGGCAGCGTGAACGTGTAGAACGACACGTCGAGGCCGAACTGGGGATCTACCTGATTGAAGGGAGTGGCGTTGCGCCACATCAAGAAGGTGCCCCACTCACCCGCTGCCGTCAGGCCAGCCAAGGCGCCCGCGATGATGGCGACGACGATGACTATGCGGCGCCGGTAGGGCGCCAGCGCCTGCCGGTAGCGGTCGAGGCTGGCCTGCTCGGGGGTCATGCCCTGGTACACGGGCCTGGTGCGCCAGGCCAGCCACATCACGAACGCCACCACGATGGCCATGACCACGCCGAAGGCGGCGAACAGCTCGATCCGGGTGAGGAGCGCGGTGGTGAAGACCCCGGCCTTGTCGACCGAGTCGAACCACAGCCAGTCGGTGTAGAAGCCCGTGAACACGACGAACGTGACGACCAGCAGCCCCAGGACGATCAGGGTCGGAAGCAGGACTCCTCGCCGCCGGGCAGGCGGCTCGTCTCCCAGGCCAGCGTCGAAACCGTTGCTGCCCATGCCAGGCATGTCGAAACCCACGTGACGAGCCTACGGCGCGGGCGCGGCTGTCACGGCCACGGGGCAGGAGGCCACCGTGCCTCCGGATGTCCAGGCCTGCAGCTGGCTGACGGCCTCGTCGAGCGTGTGCACGGGCACCACGGTGAGGCCATCGGGGATGTGCCCCTCTGCTTCGGCACAGTGATCGGCAGGCATCAAGAACAGCTCGGCACCGGCCTCGCGCGCACCGGCCAGCTTCTGGCGGATGCCGCCGATCGGGCCGACGGTTCCGTCTGGCTCGATGGTCCCCGTGCCGGCGACGTGCTTGCCGCCCGTGAGGTCTCCTGGAGTGAGCTTGTCGACGAGGCCGGTGGCGAAGATCAGTCCTGCGCTCGGGCCACCGACGTCGTCCAAGGCGAAGGAGATGTCGAAGTCCGCGCGGTAGTCGACTCCGACCCCGATGCCCAGGTAGGCGGTGCCGGGCTCGCGCGGGCTGTCGACGGTGGCGATCGTGACGGGCAACTGCTTGCCATCGCGCTCGATAACGAAGTCGAGCGCGGATCCCACCGGCTTGCCGCGCACCGCATCGCCCACCTGCTGGGGGGTTTCGACCGCGACACCATCGACGCTGACGATCACGTCGCCGGGCTGGAGCCCGCCCTCGGCCGCGGCCGGTGAGCCGTCGTAGACCAGGCTCGCGATCACCTTCGTGCGCACGGGGAGCCCGAGGTGACGCAGCGCTGCGGAGACCGCGCTCGACTGCGAGTTGCTGAACAGCAGTGCCTGCTCCTGCTTCACATCGTCGCCCGACACGTCGTCCGGGAAAAGCAGTTCGCGGGGCATGACCGCATCGGTCGCATTCATCCACCCGGAGATCGCCTCGAACAAGGTCAGTCCGGTGCGCGGTCCGCCGCGCTCGTAGACCGTTGTCATGTCGAGCGTGCCCGAGGCTGGGTACGTCGTCGTGCCGGAGACCGAGATGACGGGCGTGCCGTCCTTGTCTCCGATGACGTTGAAGGTCGGGCCGGGAGACAGCCGCACGTACGGCACAGGCAGCCACACGGCGATCGCGAACAGGCCCAACGTCACGAGTCCGCTGATGACGAGCATCCACCCGCGACGGGAAAGCCTGCGGGGCGAAGCCTGCTCGGCATCACCAGGACCGAGGCCGTCGTCGGGCGACGGCTGGGAACCGGGCGGATGCGGCTCGCTGCTGCTCACGCGGGGTCAGACGGCGGGGCCGGGCGGTTGGTTTCACCCGGCAGGGGACGCTCCATGGCCTGCTGCATGCGACGCATGCCTTCGATCGAGTCCCGCGGCGGGGCCTGCTGGGGAGTGCGGCTGCGCAGCACGACGAACAGCACGGCAATGACCGTGGCTCCGATCGGGATCAGCCACCAGGCGAGCGCGGACACTCCGACATCGTACGCAGACGCGCGGATGCGGGCCGCCGGAGATCAGACGGGCCCCCGGGTCTCGCCGCCCATTCGCCTTCCCCTTGCGAACGGACTCGTTATCCCGGGGGCCCAACGACGCAAACTTATGAGCCCGCGAGAGCGGCAGTCAACGCGTCCAGCACATTGGTTGACCGGCCATGTGGACAGCATGTGGAACGGCTGTTGAGACATGGCCGACATCATGTGGAAGGCCGGTGCATGGCACTGGGGACAAGCCTGAGGATTACTCGGCGATTCGCTCGCTGACCAGGCAAAACACTATCCCCCGGCTGTGGAGGAAAGAAAGTTTGCGGGCTCGCAGGCGGTGGTCATGCCCGGTCAGCGAGCGCGGCTCGGATGAGCGCGCGAACGGAGGCGTCCAGGCCATCGGGAAGCGCATCGACATGGAACCAGCGCAGGTCGTCGGACTCCTCGCTCATCACCTCGCGCGAGCCGGCAGGCACGACCGCCAGGTACTGCACGTCCAGGTGCTCGCTCATCGCACCTGCGCACGGCACCGGGTGCCGGTCGAGGCGCACGGGAGCGACCGACACCGAGACCTCGTCTATGCCGCTCTCCTCGCGGGACTCCCGCAGCGCAGCCGCACGCACGCTCGCGTCCTCCGGCTCGACATGGCCGCCCAGCTGCAGCCATCGTCCGACCTTGGGATGCAAGGTCAAGAGCACCCGTTCGCGCGGCTCGTCGACCATGAGCGCGCTCGCTGTCAGGTGGCCGATGGCGCACGAGCGCTGCATCGCATCGTCGTGACGGGCCAGGTGGTCGAGATAGGCCAGCCGCAGGTCTTCTTGCTGCTCGTCGGGCGCGGCCCATAGCCCCAGGACCTCGCGCGCGTCGGCATGCAGGTGCGCGGTAGGGACTGCAGGCACGGATCAGGCCTCGTCGTCGAAGTGGAGCTCGGTGCTGGATTCCTCGACGAAACCGAGCGGATCCTCCAGATCCGCCGACGACGGCAGCAGGTCCGGGTGGGCCCACAGCGCGTCGCGGGCATCAGCGCCCCTGCCGGCGCGCACGAGCGCGAACAAGGTCGCGGCCTCGCGCAGGAGCCGTGGTCGCAGCTCCATGCCCACCAGGGTCGAGAACGTCTTCTCGGCTGGGCCACCGGCAGCTCGGCGCCGGCGCACTGCCTCGCGCAGTGCAGCAGCCGACGACAGCCGGTCGGCGATCGCCTGGTCGATGACGTCATCGACCCAGCCCTCGACAAGCGCGAGCAGGGTCTCGAGCCTGGCTATGGCTGCCCGCTGCTCTTCGGTGTCGTCAGGCCGCATCACGCCGCTGGCCATGAGCTCCTGCAGCGCGGCCGGGTTAGACATGTCGATGTCGCCAGCCATGCCGGCGATGCGCGATTCGTCGACTCGCATCCCGCGCGCGTACTCGTCGACCGCGCCGATGATGCGCGCTCGTAGCCACGGCACGTGCGCGAAGAGGCGCTGGTGCGCGGACTCGCGCAATGCGAGGTAGAGACGTACGTCGTCGACGCTGACGCCGAGTCCTTCGCCGAACTCGGCGACATTGCGCGGCAGCAGGGCAACCTGCGGCGTGGCCGTGAGCGGCATCCCGATGTCGGAGGCCCCCAGGACATCTGCGGCGAGACCGGCAAGCGCCTGGCCGAGCTGCATGCTGAACGCCGCGGCACCGAGCTGCTGCATCATGCCCATCATCGGCGCGATCATGGCCGCCATCTCGGGCGGAATGCCGTCGGGCAGCATCGCCCGCAGCGACTCCGGCAGGTTCTGCAGCTGCTGCTCGATCGCCTGGGCGTCCGTGGCCCCGCCCGGCAGGCCGGCCACGCTGGAGAGCATCTGCTCGGCGATGGGAGCGATCACCTGCTGCCAGGCGGGAAGGGTTGCCTCGAGCCATTGCGACCGGCTCCAGGCCTGCGGTGCGCTTGATGCAGCCGGGAAACCGACGGCGGCATCGAGCCACACATCGGCCAGTCGCACGGACTCCTCGACGGCCCGGCGCTCGGCGTCTGCGACCACCGGATCACCGGCCTGTGCGAGCTGCTTGCGCGCGATGTCGGTGACCATGTCCCAGTTGACCGTGCCTGGGGCGCCGCCCCCAGCCGCGGGGCCGGCCTGGAGCATGGCGCCCAGCTGCTGCAGCATCGCCCCGAGGGCGGCCGCGTCGAAGGGGCCGCCGGCACCGGGGTTGGCGGGATCGTTGGGGTCGGGCATGCCGAAGCCGAAGGGCAGGCTCATGGCTTCCAGTATCCGCTGTCACTCATGCAGGCACGCAAAGGGGCGGCGACCAATGGTCGCCGCCCCTCGTGCTCTGGGAGCTACGGACTATGCCTTGCCCAGGATGCGGGTCACCTTGGTGCCGCAGACGGGGCAGATGCCCTTTGCGAAACGGCGACCGTTGGTCTCCTCGACGTTGCCGGTGAACTCGCGCTTCTCCTTGCACTTCACGCAGTACGCCTCGCCGGTGTAGCTCTCGGCCATGGGCCCTCCTGTAGTTCGATCGGAACCGCGTGGCCGCGGTCGGCAGCTAGCGCTGCCTTGCTGGGGCGGCAGCCGCGCTGCCAGGTGTCCCCGTGGATCCCCTCCACCCTAGGGCAGCCTTGCCGCCAATTCGACCACCCGGGGGTCTGTTGCGCCCGTGTGTCGGACGTCAGCCTGTGGATAACTTCGGACTTTTCCCCCATTCGCCCAGGGGACACGGCCGAGGGCCAGGATGTCCCCATGACCCAGCAACCCCCGGCGCAGGCCCTCGACGCAGCTGCCGAGCAGGCCCTGCTCGCCGATCTGGGCGAGTTGCTCAGCATCCCCTCGGTGAGCGGCAGCGAGGCCGAGTGCGAGGTGCAGGCCTGGCTGGCCGAGCGCTGGGCCCAGGAAGGGCTCGAGGTCGATCGGTGGGACCTGGACCTTCCGGCGCTGGAGTCAGACCCTGCCTTCCCCGGCATGGAAGTACCCCGAACCCATGGCCTCGGGGTGACCGCGACGCTGCACGGCACCGGCGGCGGGCCCGTCCTGCTCCTGAACGGCCATACCGACGTGGTGCCGCCCGGAGACCTCGATGCCTGGACAGGTGACCCGTTCGCCCCGCGTCGCATGCCAGTCGACGGGATGGACTCGCTGGTCGCGCGCGGCTCGTGCGACATGAAGGCGGGAGTCGCGGCCATGTGGGCAGCAGTGCGCGCCGTGGCGCACAGCGGCGTGAGCCTGCGAGGCAGCGTGATCCTGGCGCCCGTGAGCGGCGAGGAGGACGGCGGCCTGGGCACGTTCGCGCTCCTGCGCCACGGGGTGCAGGCGGACATGTGCGTCGTCACGGAGCCGACGGCCCTGGACATCGTGCCCGCAAATGGCGGCGCCCTGACCTTCCGCATCACCGTGCGCGGGCTCGCCGCGCACGCATCGATGCGCACGTCGGGAGTCAGCGTCATCGAGAAGTTCATCCCGGTGTACCGCGCGCTCGAGCAGCTCGAGGCCCGCCGCAACGCCGAGGTCGACCCGCTCATGTCGCGGTGGGACGTCGCCTACCCCCTGTCGATCGGCACCATTCATGCTGGCGACTGGGCGTCGACCGTTCCCGACCTGCTGATCGCGGAGGGCCGCCTGGGAGTCGCCCTGGGCGAGTCGAACGAGCAGGCGCGAGCCGAGCTCGAGCGTGCAGTGGCGTCCGCGTGCGCGGACGACCCGTGGCTGCGCGACCACCCGGTCGAGATCACCTGGTGGGGCGGCCAGTTCGCATCCGGCCGCACGGACCCGGCGCATCCGATCACGGGCCTGGTCCGCGACGGCCACCGGGCGATGTTCGGCCGGGAGCCGGAGATCTACGGCGGTCCCTACGGCTCCGACCTTCGCCTGCTCACGGGCATCGGCGGCATCGCCACCGTGCAGTACGGCCCGGGCATTCCGTTCGCCGCGCACACTCCCGATGAGTACGTGCCCGTCTCGCAGGTGATCGACAACGCCAACGCCCTGGCCGCGCTGATCATGCAGGTGTGCGCCTGACGCACGAGTGCGCCCCGCCCGATAGCAGGCCTGGCCTGTGGATCGCCACTACGCGTCCACAGGCAAGCACGTCCACGCTGCGTGCCATGGACGAACTCCTGCAGCTGCAACGGCCCAGGTGGCGCACCAGCCTGCCGCCGCACTGGATAGGCCCCGGCCGCGTCCGCATCGGAGACGACGTCGTGCTCGATCGCATGATGCCCGCTCACGTCGACTGGATCATGGGCCTCGACGGCCTTCGGACCTCGCTCGAGGTGCTGCGGTCCCTCCCGTTCGCTGCTGAGGAGGCCGGGAGGATCGTGCGCGGCCTGCTCGCCGCAGGCGCACTGCACGACGCCTCGAAGATCCCGGCGCCGTTGCGCTGGCTGACCTCTGCCGCGCGGGACGCAGCCATCGCCCGATACGAGGCGGCGGTGGATGCCTACCGCGATCCCGGGAGGGCCCTGGCCACGGTAGAGCGGCGCGACAGGACCCGCGTGTGGGT
>CAYFLP010000071.1:525-10532 GCA_964344045.1 uncultured Bifidobacteriaceae bacterium | reverse complement strand
GGGCGTGAGTCAGTCGGGGTCGTCCATGTGCCACACCCGCGGGGTGCGAGCCTGCTCGGCCAGGAGCACGACGCCGTCGCGCAGTCCGGCCATGAGGTCGCCCGCGGCGAAGCAGGAGGCCATGGTCAGCACGCCCAGTTCGCAGGAGCGGTTGTCGAGCACGCGCGACGCGTCGATGCCGGTGACGATCTCGACGGCCTGTGCCTGAGGGTCAACTGCGACAAGCACGCCTGCGAGGGGATCGGGCAGCTTGGCATGCTCGCCCACGGCCGAATCGCGGCCAGCGGGGAGCGGGCCGACGTAGACGCCGAAGCACAGGCCGCTGATCTCGCGTGCGCGCCGGAGGATCGATGCGACTGCGTCGCGCTGCTGCTGGGTCAGGACGGAGTCCGAGGGAACTGCAGACTCGAGGGCCTTCTGGCTACCAGCGTCCACTTGCGCCACCTCCAGCGAGGGTCGTGTACTGCTTGTCGTGGTCGCGCGGAAGTCGCGTGGGATCGGGCAGCGCCGCTCCGGTGAAGACCAGGAGCGGGCCGCCGGTCGCATTTGCCTCGACGGCAGTGCCACGGCCCCAGGACTTGAACGACAGCAGCACCCACACGACCAGCGCGAACGCGATGGGGATGCCCGCGAAGACGAGCAGGGCAGTAAGACCAGTCACGGATGCACTCTAGTGGAGGGCGCCCCGGTCCCGGTCGGTCAGGCTCTGGCCCGCGAGGGGCACGGTCATGATGTCGAAGGGCAGCTGCCAGGCATCCGGGGCGTGCCTGCGCAGGACCGCAGCTCCGAGCCGGACAGTGCCCGCGGAAGGCGAGCCGTGTGAATCGACAAGGGAAGACCCGGACTCACCCGGCTCTGCTCCCCGCGCGAGGTAGGCGCGCGCAGCCTGGTCGATGTCGCCATCGAGCCGCGGGTCGAACCACGCCAGCCGTCGCTGCTCGAGCATCAGGGGCCTGTCCCAGACCTGGCCGGGCGCCAGGATCGCCTTGAGCAGCACTGCCTCGGTGCGCCCGTCTCCGTACTTGTGCCGCAGCGCCGCACGTCGGCTCTCATTCCAGGTCACCGCGAAGGCCGCCCTTCGCGCGGTCGCATCGACGTACAGAGCGCGCTTGGTGGCATAGCGCGCGAAGATGAAGCCCTCGCTCACATGCGCCGCGCGCGCGATGCCCCGAGTCGTCGCAGCCTTGAAGCCGTGGAGGCCGACCAGCGCCAAGGTCGCCTCATGAAGGCCGTCGAGCGCGAGGTCCTCGCCGTTCATCGCCAGCGGCGGCAGGTCCCCCGGCGAGAGTGACGGCAGCCGGGAGGCCTTGGCCGGCGAGGCGATCGCCCGCGCGAGACGGGCCGCCTGGGAAGCGCTGCCACCCGTAGCCGAGGTCGAGGCAATGCCTGTCAGGCCGAGGCCGACCGCAAGTGCGGCAGCGTAGGTGGCCTGGGCAGTCACGGCCCTCGCCATCACGGCAGGCACCGTGCCAGGCACCGACACGGCATCCGCGACGTCGGCCGTCGTGGCGTCGGCCAGGCCAGCATCGAACTCGGCTGCGATGAGCAGGTCGAGTGCGATGCGCAGGTCGCGCTCGGGACTCATCCACGGGTCGAGGGCTTTCGCGAGTGCCCTCTCGGGTTGCGGACCCACTGCGGCGACGATGACATCACGGAGCCTCGCGCAGGCGGAGGGGCCCACCCGATCGCGCCACAGGGCAGTGCCCACTCCGGTCAGGTCGCCGAACCTCGCCGTGACAGGCGTGGGCGACAGCCGTGCGGCGCTCGCGATGCGCGCGACCGTGACGGCATCCCAGCCAATGCTCCCGGCGAGCTCGGCAGCCGAGTCAAGGAGCAGCTCGTCATTCACCGCTGCGCGCGAGGAGCGCGTGCGCCGGCCCGAGGCGGGAATGCCCTTCGGCGACATACTTCGACGGTAGCCAACCGCAGGTGCCGTGTCAGGCCCAGGAATTGAACGAGCGGACCCCACTTCAGGGGACATGCGCTAGTCGGTCAGCGCAGCGTGCCCAGGATCGCGGACTGCAGTGACGAGCCTTCTTCGATGCCTTCCAGCAGCAGCGGAACGTGGTCCGGGCCGGCGACGGGAACCTTCCAGTTGGGATACTCCTGGTCGGTTCCGGGCTGGTTCTGCGCACGGCGGTCGCCGACCAGGTCGGGGAGGCCGACCCCGAGCAGCATGGCTGGAGACGCGGCCGCAGCGCGGTGCAATGCCACGACGAGTTCCTGCAGGCCCTCGTCCGTGGTCAGGTCAGTAGCCGCGTCGAGCCAGCCATTGCGCACGAGCACGTCGACCCACGCCTGGCGCTCGCGTGCGGCATGTGCTCGCTCCTGCTCCTCCGGCACCGCCAGCAGGCCGAGCTCGGAGCGGATGCGCACGTGCTCGTCGCGCAGGTAGCCGGCAGTCGGCGGCAGGTCATGCACCGTGACGCTGGCCAGCACTTCCGTGCGCCACTGGGCAGGATCCTTCGCGCTGCCGTCCTCGTTCATCTCGAACCACAGGATGCTCGTGCCGAGGATGCCCCTGTCCAGCAGGACTTCCTGCACCCATGGCTCCACCGTGCCGAGGTCCTCGCCGACCACCACGCACGATGCCCGTTCGGCTTCGAGGGTCAAGATGCCGACCATCGCGTCGTAGTCGAAGCGCACGAAGGTCCCTGCACTGGCCGGCATCCCCGCCGGCACCCACCACATGCGGAAGAGTCCGAGCACGTGGTCGATCCGCAGGCCGCCGGCATGAGCCAGCACCGTGCGGAGCATGTTGCGATACGGGACGAATCCAGCCTCGGCGAGCGCATCCGGGCGCCAGGGGGGCTGATGCCAGTTCTGGCCCAGCTGGTTGTACATGTCGGGCGGAGCGCCCACGCCGACGCCGTTTGCCAGGACGTCCTGCAGCGCCCAGGCATCGGCTCCCTCGGGGTGCACGCCCACGGCCAGGTCGTGCATCACGCCGATCGCCATGCCCTCGCTCTCGGCGACGGCCTGCACTCCGGCAAGTTGCTCGTCGACGATCCACTGCAGCCATGCATGGAAGGACACCTCGTCCGCGTGGGCCTCGCGGAAGGCGACCACGGCCGGAGATTCCGGGTGCGCAAGCTCCTGCGGCCAGCCCGTGATCGAGCCATGGTCGTCGGCGAGCGCACACCATGTCGCGAAGTCGACAAGCCCTGCGCCCTGCGCGGCGACATAGTCGTCGAACGCGCGCTGCCGGTCCACGTCCCGACCCGCCTGGAAGACGACCTCGAGCGCGGTGCGCTTGGCAGCCCACACCGCGTCGCGGTCGATGAGCGCATCGCTGGTGTTGAGCAGCCGCAATTGGCCGCCGAGTTCCTCGACTCGCTCCGCGACCGGAGCCGACAGCCGGGCGAACTCCGGGATGCGCTCGACGCGGATGTAGATGGGGTTCGCGAACCGGCGCGTGACGGGCAGGTACGGGGACGGCGTCATCGGTGCGACAGGTGAAGCGGCATGCAGCGGGTTGATGAGGACGAAGCCCGCGCCCAGGCCCGCGCTCCACCGGGCCAGCTCCTGCAGGTCCGCGAGGTCGCCCAGCCCCCACGAGTCGCGCGAGCGCGTCGCATACAGCTGGGTCATCACTCCCCACTGCCTGCCGCCGATGCGCTTGTCCGTCTCGAGGCGATGCGGAGTGCAGATCAGCGAGGTCGACTCTCGGCGCCCGTCGACGGCGGCGAAAACGCGGTGGTAGCCCAGCGGCAGGTCGCCCGGCACGGCGAAGCTTGCCTCGCCCACGAGCGCTCCGTCGACCTCGACCGGGTCCACCCACCAGTCCATCTGCTGCAGGTCGACGCGGCCGCCTGCCTCCAGCTCGATCCACGACGTCACTGCCGCGCCGTGCGGCACATGGACCCACAGTCGGCGCTGCTCGCCCTGGCGAGCGATGAAGGCCGGCGGCAGCATGCGCCTCCATGGGCGCAGGCGCGCCTCCTCGCTCGCGGCCGCAATGGCCTCGGGCGTCGAGGCATCGATGCCCAGCGCGGCCAGGATCGCGACGACCGTGCCCGCCGCGACGTCGACATGCCGACCCGACTGATCCCAGTACTGCGTCGCGACGCCCAGTGCCTCTGCCAGGGCCGCCAGGTCCTCGCCCACCACGCCGCCATGCTCGTCCGAGGTCGTCACGAGCGCGAGACTAACCGTTTGCACGGCAGCCGCGGGGCTGATGCCTAGTCTGGGATCGTGACTACGCCTCCCCCCGCCTACCCGCGGCCCGACCGGCTCGACCTGGTCGACGACTACCACGGCACGCAGGTGGCCGACCCCTACCGATGGCTGGAGGACCCGCAGGATCCGCGGACCTTGCAGTGGCAGGCGGACCAGGCCGCCCTCCTCGAGGCCGACCGCTCGCAGTGGGGCCGCCGCGCGCCGTTCGCCGAGCGAGTCGAGCAGCTGCTGGGCTCGGGCACCATCTCCCCTCCGTACTGGCGTGGCGAAAGGTACTTCCTGACCCGGCGCGAGCCTGGGCAGCAGTTCTCCGTCCTGTACCTGGTCGATCCATCCGACGGGGCGAACGCCGAGCGGGTGCTCATCGATCCGATCGCGCTCGATCCCGAGGGCCACACCACCCTCGACTCGTGGCAGCCCTCGAAGGAAGGCGGCCGGCTGGCCTACCAGCTCAGCACGGGCGGCACCGAGGAGTCGCTGCTCTACGTGATGGACGTCGACTCGCGCGAAGTGCTCGACGGGCCGATCGATCGCTGCCGCTACTCCCCCGTCGCGTGGCTCCCCGGCGGCGAGGCCTTCTACTACGTGCGTCGCATCGCGCCGGACCTGCTGCCCGAGTCGGAGCAGAACTTCCACCGTCGCGTCTACCTGCACCGCGTCGGCACCTCGCCCGACGACGACGTGCTGGTCTTCGGAGCCGGCATGACGATGACCAACTACTACGGGGTCGAGGTCTCGGTCGACGGACGCTGGCTGCAGGTCTCCAGCAGCGAGGGCACCGAGCCCCGCAATGACCTCTGGGTCGCAGACCTGCAGGCGAGCAGCGCCCAGCAGCCGGCCTTCGTGCTCGCGCAGGGCGATGTCGATGCCCAGACCGGGCTCACCTTCGCTCGCGACGGCCGCGTCCTCGTGAGCACCAACCTCGGCGCACCGCGCGGCAGGCTCGCCACCACTTCGCAGGGGCAGTGGTCGCCCGAGACGTGGGTCGACCTGATCGCCGAGGACGACGAGGCAGTGCTGGAGTCGGTCGCGCTGCTCGACGGCGACGACCTGTCGGAGGACGTCCTGCTGGTGCTGCGCACGTCGCACGGCGTCGCCCGCATGTCCCTGCACCGGTCGAGTGACGGGGCATGGCTCGAGGACGTTGAGCTGCCTGGCGCCGGCACCGTCGGCGGCCCGCTGGAGCGCATCAACGGCGGCCCGGTGGCCTGGTTCGTCTATACCGACCACACGACCGTGCCCACGGTCTACGAGTTCGACGCGCGTACCCGCCAGGTGCGGCTGCAGGCCAGGCCGCCGGGCACGGTCGACGTGCCGCCCGTGCACTCACAGCAGGTCACCTACGTGTCGAAGGACGGCACCGAAGTGCGCATGTTCGTGATCTCGCCGACGCAGGAGCCCGACCGGCCGCGTCCCACTGTGCTCTACGGGTACGGCGGGTTCGGCATCCCGCTCACCCCCGGCTATTCGGCCGCAATTCTCGCGTGGGTCGAAGCCGGCGGAGTCTGGGCCGTCGCGAACCTGCGCGGCGGCGGCGAGGAGGGCGAGGAGTGGCATCGCGCCGGCATGCTCGGCAGCAAGCAGAACGTCTACGACGACTTCCATGCGGCAGCCGAGAAGCTCATCGGCGACGGATGGACGACACCGGCGCAGCTGGGCATCTACGGCGGATCGAACGGCGGGCTCCTCGTGGGTGCGGCCATGACCCAGCGACCGGAGCTGTTCAATGCCGTCGTCTGCGTGGCACCGCTGCTCGACATGATCCGCTACACGACCTCCGAGCTCGGCCCGACATGGACCGTCGAGTACGGCGATCCGGCCGACCCCGAGCAGTTCGGTTGGCTGCACGCATACTCGCCCTACCACCGGGTGGCGGAGGGCACTGACTACCCGGCGACGATGTTCGCGGTGTTCGACAACGACACGCGGACCGACCCGATGCACGGCCGCAAGATGTGCGCCGCAGTGCAGCACGCAACGTCGGGAAGCCGGCCCGTGCTGCTGCGCAGCGAGGGCAATGTGGGCCACGGCATGCGCTCCCTGTCGAAGTCCGTCGACGAGACTGCCGACACCCTGGGCTTCCTGGCCCGTTGGACGGGGCTGTGATGCTCCGCGCAGCGCTGCCATGGGCGGCCGATGCTCACCCGGGCGCCGTCGAGACGGTGCGGGCATGGCTCGTGGCAACCGGCCTGCGGATCGCGATCATCATCGCCGTCGCCATCGTGGCGCAGGCACTGCTGAACTGGACGATCCGCCGGGTCGTGCGCAGGGCGTCCGAACGAGCACGCGTCGAGCGCCTGGAGCAGATGCGTCAGGTCACCCGCACGGCCGAGCTGTCGAACCTGCTGCTCACGCAGCGCACCGAGCAGCGGGCGGCCGCGATCGGCACTCTCCTGCGCAGTGTCGTGGCCATCACCGTGTGGGCCATTGCCCTGCTGACGATCCTGCCGCTCCTCGGCGTCGACATCGCTCCGCTGCTGGCCAGTGCTGGCGTGGTCGGCGTCGCGCTCGGCTTCGGGGCCCAGACGATGGTCAAGGACTACCTCAGCGGGATCTTCATCATCGTCGAGGACCAGTTCGGAGTCGGCGACGTGGTCGACGTGGGCCCCGTGCTCGGAACGGTCGAGGAGGTGGCCCTGCGCTACACGCGGCTGCGCGACCTCTCGGGAGTCGTCTGGTACGTGCGCAACGGGGAGATCCTGCGCGTCGCGAACCGCTCCCAGGGCTGGACCCTCGCGGTCGTCGACATCCCCATCGCGTACGACCAGGACCTCGACAAGGTCCGCCTGATCGTCGACGAGGTCGGCACCGACATGGACGAGGACCCGGCGTACGACGGCATGCTGCTCAGCCGGCCCACGTTCGCCGGCGTGGAATCGGTGTCGGGCGAGGCAGTGTTCATCCGCATCTCGGCCAAGGCACTGCCCGAGAAGCAGGTCGATGCCTCGCGCGCGATCCGCGAGCGCATGAAGATCGCCTTCGACAGGGCGGGCGTAGTGGTGCCGGTCATCGCGAGGCCGCACCCCGGAGCACCCGGCCAGCCACCGCGCATGGGCGCCTGAGGCCATGAGCGGCCGCACCGTCCTCGTCACCGGCGCCACCGGGTACGTCGGCGGCCGGCTCGTGCCCGAGCTCCTCGCGCGCGGCCACCGCGTACGCGTTCTCGTGCGGGATCCCGAGCGGGTCCGCGACCTGCCCTGGAGCTCGCAGGTCGACGTGCGCCAGGGCGACGCCGGCGACACCGCGTCCGTGGCCGCGGCGATGGACGGAGCGGACGCGGCCTACTACCTGCTGCATTCGATCCAGGAAGGCCCCGGCCTCGAGGCTGCCGAGCGTGCCATCGCGCGCTCCTTCGCCGACGCCGCGGTCACAAGCGGCCTCAGCCGCCTGGTCTACCTCGGCGGCCTCGCCCCCCGCATACCCGCACGCAGCATGTCGCCGCACATGCGCTCGCGCGTGGAGGTGGGCGAGATCCTGCGCGCATCCGGCGTGCCGACGGCCGAGTTGAGGGCAGCGGTGATCATCGGCTCGGGTTCGGCGAGCTTCGAGATGCTCCGCTACCTCACCGAGCGCCTCCCGGCCATGATCACCCCTCGCTGGGTCAGGCAGCAGACGCAGCCGATCGCGATCCGCGACGTGCTGCGCTACCTGGTGGGCGCGCTCGAGCTTCCCGCCGAGGTGAACCGCGCCTTCGACATCGGCGGACCCGACGTGCTCACCTACGAGGACATGATGCAGCGGTACGCCGCAGTCGCCGGCCTCCCCCGACGCGTCATCTTGCCCATCAACCTGCTGACTCCGGGGCTGTCGAGCCATTGGGTCAATGTCGTCACGCCCGTGCCCCGGTCGATCGCACGCCCGCTCGTAGAGTCGCTCAAGCACCCGTCGGTGTGCTCCGAGCACGACATCGCCCACTGGATACCCGATCCGCCCGAGGGCCTGGTGCCCTTCGACGATGCCGTGCGCCTGGCGCTGACGCGCATTCGCGACGCCAATGTGACGACACGGTGGAGCAATGCCTCGCTGCCCGGGGCCCCGAGCGAGCCGATGCCCAGCGAGCCGATGCCCAGCGATCCGCGCTGGTCCGGGGGCACGCTCTACGAGGACGTGCGCGAGGTCCGGTCGGCGGCGGCACCTGAGCAGGTGTGGGCCGCCGTCGAGCGCATCGGCGGCGACAACGGCTACTACTCGGCCGACGTGCTGTGGGAGGTGCGCGGCCTGCTGGACCGCATCCTCGGCGGGGTGGGCATCCGGCGCGGGCGCCGCGATCCCGAGCTGCTCGCCGTCGGGGAGGCCGTCGACTTCTGGCGCGTCGAGGAGCGCATCCCGCCCCGCCTGCTGCGCCTGCGCGCAGAGATGCGCAATCCCGGCCTGGCCTGGCTGGAGTTCACCATCACTCCTGACGGCGACGGATGCACCCTGCGCCAGCGCGCCGTGTTCTGGCCGCGCGGACTCGCCGGGCACGCCTACTGGTGGAGCGTGGCTCCCTTCCATGCGTTCGTCTTCCCGGTCATGGCCCGCGGCATCGTGCACCAGGCCGCCACCCATGACCGCCGCCCGTCGGACCAGCCCCCGTCCGGCTAGCCCCCGTTCCTGCGGAACAATGCAGGCGTGAGCCAGACCCCACCAACGCCCTACGAGCAGTTCGGCGGAGCAGCCTTCTTCGAGTCCTTGGCAGCGGCCTTCTACCGCCGCGTCGAAACCGACGAGGTGCTCCGACCGATGTACCCCGAAGGCGATCTCGCGCCTGCTCAACGGCGACTGCAGATGTTCCTCGAGCAGTACTGGGGTGGCCCGCAGACCTACAACGAGGAGCGCGGGCACCCACGCCTGCGCATGCGGCACGTGCCGTTCCCGATCGACTCCGATGCCCGCGATCGCTGGCTCAAGCACATGTACGACTCGATCGACGAGCAAGGCATGGACCCGGAACTCGAGTCGATGCTGTGGATGTACCTCGTGCAGGCCGCGTTCGCGATGCAGACGATTCCGGACGGCACCCCGCCGGGCACTCCGTATCCACCGCCGGAGTGGGGCACGGACCAGACGGAGGCTCCATGACACTGGTCCAGCACGCAGCGATGGACAACCAGGACTGGTGGCGGGACGCCCTGGTGTACCAGGTCTATCCGCGTTCCTTCGCCGACAGCAACGGCGACGGCATCGGCGACCTGCCCGGCATCGTCGACCGGCTCGACTACCTCGCCACCCTGGGCGTCGATGCGATCTGGATCAGCCCCTTCTATACCTCCCCCCTGCATGACGGCGGCTACGACGTCGCCGACTACCGCGATGTCGACCCGCTGCTGGGCGAGCTCGCCGATGTCGATCGGCTCGTCGCAGGCGCGCACGCGCGCGGCATGCGCGTGATCATGGACATCGTCCCGAACCACACCAGCAGCGAGCATGCCTGGTTCGCGGAGTTCCTCGCGGACGGCCCCACCTCGCCTGCCGCCCAGCGCTACATCGTGCGCGAGGGCACCGGCCCACGCCGCGAGACACCGCCGAACAACTGGAAGAGCGTCTTCCACGGTCGCGGCTGGTCGCACGTCTACGACGCCCACGGCAAGCCCACCGGCTACTGGTACCTGCACCTGTTCGACACCACGCAGCCGGACCTGAACTGGGAGAACCCCGAGGTGCGCGCGGAGTTCCGCGACATCCTTCGGTTCTGGTTCGACCGGGGCGTCGACGGCTTTCGCATCGACGTCGCTCACGGTCTCGTCAAGGAAGCCGGGCTTCCTGATGCCGACGACGACGTCGCCGAGCCCACGGTCATCGGCGACGCGCCCCATGCGCCGTACTGGGACCAGGACGGCGTGCACGAG
>CAYFLP010000071.1:0-515 GCA_964344045.1 uncultured Bifidobacteriaceae bacterium | reverse complement strand
GCCGGACCTCGAGCGCGCGACCGACGACACCGACCCGCGCCACCAGCTGGGCCCGATGTGGGACCAGGACGGCGTGCACGAGATCTACCGCGAATGGCGCGCGGTCGCAGACGAGTACTCCCCCACGCGCATCTTCTGCGGCGAGACCTGGGTCCCCAATGCCGAGCGCCTGGCGCGCTACCAGCGGCCCGACGAGCTGCATACGTCCTTCAACTTCATCTACCTCGAGGCGGGCTGGGACGCCGAGCGCATGCGCGCGTCGATCGACGAGACGCTCGCGAACCACGCGAAGGTAGGAGCGCCGCCCACCTGGGTGCTGTCGAATCACGACGTCATCCGCCATCGCACCCGGCTCGCGCCCGGATTCGACAGGGAAGCCCGGCTGACGTGCGTGGTCGACGAGGAGCGTGGGCTGCGCAGGGCGCGAGCAGCGACGCTGTTCACCATGGCACTTCCCGGCTCCATGTACGTCTACCAGGGCGAGGAACTGGGCCTTGCCGAGGTGCGCGACCTGG
>CAYFLP010000070.1:0-10538 GCA_964344045.1 uncultured Bifidobacteriaceae bacterium | reverse complement strand
AGGAGAACGAGCCGTCCTGGCCGAACTGGATCGCGCGCAGGAAGTAGTAGCGGAAGGCGTCGGAGCCGAAGTGGTCGACGATCTGCGACGGGGCGATGCCCGTGAGCTTGGACTTCGACATCTTCTCGCCGCCGACGAGCAGCCAGCCATGCGCGAAGACCTGCCTGGGCAGCGGCAGGCCCGCCGCCATCAGCATCGCGGGCCAGTAGACGGCGTGGAACCGCAGGATGTCCTTGCCGACGAGCTGCACGTCGGCCGGCCAGGTGCGCGCGAACTGCTGCCCTGCCGGCGAATCGGCCGGCTCTCCGTAGCCGATCGCCGTCGCGTAGTTGAGGAGCGCGTCGAACCATACGTAGACGACCTGCGCGGGATCCCAGGAAAGCGGGATGCCCCAGCCGACGCTCGAGCGCGACATCGAGATGTCGACGAGGCCCTGCCGCAGGAAGCTCATGACCTCGTTGTAGGCGCTCTGCGGCTGCACTGCCTTGGGGTTGGCCTCATAGTGGTCGATGAGGGCCTGCTGGAAGGCCGACAGCCGGAAGAACCAGTTGTCCTCCTCGAGGTACTCGACCGGACGTCCGTGGATCGGGCAGTTGCCGTCGACCAGGTCGCCCGCGAGCTTGAACTCCTCGCAGCCGACGCAGTACGGGCCCTCGTACGGAGCCGCGAATACGTAGCCGTTGTCGCGCAGGACTTCCCAGAACCTCTGGACTCGCTCGACGTGGCGCGGCTCGGTGGTGCGGATGAAGTCGTCATTGGCCGCGTCGATGGTCTCGAGGACGGGCCGCCAGGAGTCGGCGACGAGACGGTCGACCCACTGCTGAGGGGTGACGCCGCCTGCCTGGGCTGCGCGCTCGACCTTGGTGCCATGCTCGTCGACGCCGGTCAGGAACCACACCTGCTCGCCGCGCTGGCGATGCCAGCGCGTGAGAACGTCGCCAGCGGTGGTGGTGTAGGCGTGGCCGATGTGAGGCGCGTCGTTGACGTAGTAGATCGGCGTCGTGACGTAGTACGCCTTGGCATCGGACATGCCCACGAGTCTATTGGCGGTCAGGAGCCGGCCCGCACGACGGCGTCGTAGACCTCTCGCTTCGGCACGCCCGCGATCTTTGCCACGTCGGCAATGGCCGCCTTGCGATCGGCTCCCGCGGAGATCCGCCGCTGCACCTCCTCGGCCCAGGCATCGGGAGTCGTCAGCCCCGTCGCCTCGCGCAGTTCCTCGTCGGTTGCTCCGGCGACCACCAGGGTGATCTCGCCGCGAACCTCACCCCGCGCCCACTCGGCCAGTGAACCGAGGGTCCCGCGCACGACCTCCTCGTAGGTCTTGCTCAGCTCGCGGCAGACGGCGGCCGGGCGCTGGGCACCCAGGCCGGCGCTCAGCGCTTCCAGCGCATCGCCCAGCCGGTGCGGCGCCTCGAAGAACACCATCGTGCGAGGCTCGGTCGCAAGGTCCGCCACGCGCTTGCCCCGCTCCCCCGCCTTGCGCGGGAGGAACCCCTCGAAGCAGAAGCGGTCGACCGGCAGTCCCGAGATCGCCAGCGCGGTCACGACCGCTGAGGGCCCTGGTAGCGCCGTGACGCTCACGCCCCGCTCCACGGCAAGCGAGACCACCCGGTACCCCGGATCGCTCACGGTCGGCATCCCGGCATCGGAGACGACGAGAACGGTGCCTCCGCCATCGGCGATGTCGACGAGCTCGCCCGCGCGCTCGCGCTCGACGGCGTCGTAGCAGCTGACTATCCGCCCCGCGGGGGTCACGCCCAGGTCAGCGCACAGCCGACGGGTGCGACGGGTGTCCTCGGCCGCGATGACATCGGCAGTGGCCAGCAGCTCGACGAGCCGAGGGGAGGCGTCGCCCACATTTCCGATGGGAGTGGCGGCGAGCACGACCGGCACGTCAGAAGCCGGGATCGAGGATGAGGGAGACGATGACTGCGTTCGGCGAATCGTCGCGAGACAGGACGAGCCCCGGAACATTCGGCGCATCCGTCGACTGGTCGTGCGCGAGCAGGACGTTGGAGACGCTGCCGTCGGCGCCCGTGACCGTGGCGTTCACCGTGCTCAGCGGCAGGTGGTCATGCGGGAGGGCGACCATCACCCCGTTCGCCGTGTCGCCGAGCTCCGTGGTGGTCTCGACGCTGCCTGCCAGGGCGAAGTGGCCGCACCGCCGGGTGCCAGGAGCCGTGCTGAACGGCTCCCCGCCGTCGAAGCCCACCGGCACATGCCGCGAGGAGTTGTTGTAGACGCAGACCTGCAAGATGGCGACAGCGTCGCTGAGCCCGCGTGCCTCGGATGCGGCACGCGCGCAGCCCGTGAGCGAAAGCGCCGCGATCGCGGCCAGCGCAAATGCCAGTGCCAGGGGCAGCGCGGGGCGGCGTGCAGTGCCGGGCAGTCTCATGCCTGCAGGGTATCTGCGGCCAGGGGAACCGGGTACCCGCTGCCTAGGATGGCGTGGTGAGCATCGACGCCGCGGAACCGGCGAGCCCCGCGGTAGCTGCGGGTCCGCGCCGGGATGTCGACTCGCTGCCCGAGCGCCTGTACCCGCCGATGCCGTCGCATGGGTGGCGAGGATGGGCCGGCCCGCTGGCCGTGACGGCGCTCGGGGCCGCGCTTCGCCTGTACGACCTCGGCAAGCCGCACGCGATCATCTTCGACGAGACCTACTACCCCAAGGAAGCCCTCGGGCTCCTCGACACGGGCACCGAGCAGAAGCTCGTCGACAAGGCGAACGACCTGATCCTCGGCTCAGACGGCACCTGGCACGGCCTGGGGATCTTCAGCGGCGAGCCGGCCTTCGTCGTGCATCCCTCGGTCGGCAAGTGGACCATCGGGTTCGGCGAGCACTTCTTCGGCGCGACGCCCTTCGGCTGGCGCATCATGATGGCGATCCTGGGCATCGCATCGATCCTGATGGTCGCCCGCATCACCCGCCGCCTGCTTCGATCCGACCTCCTGGGCACCATCGCAGGCCTGCTCCTGGCCATCGACGGGCTGCACATCGTCATGAGCCGCACCGGCCTGCTCGACCTCACCCTCATGTTCTGGGTGCTGGCAGGCTTCGGGCTCCTGCTGATCGACCGGGACCGCACGCGCCTGCGACTTGCGCGCCTGGTCGAGGCCCACGGCCTCGATGCGACAGCCACGACCTGGGGGCCGCGCCTGGGACTGCGGCCATGGCGATGGGCAGCCGCCGCAGCGCTCGGACTCGCCTGCGCCACGAAGTGGTCCGGGCTGTGGCCGCTGGCCTTCTTCATCATCATGTCTGTCGTGTGGGACGTCTCCGCACGCCGCATGGTCGGAACCGGTCGACCCTGGCGCGCCACCGTGTTCCGCGATGCGCCGTGGGCCGGCCTGTCGTCCCTGGCTATCGCCGCCTTCGTCTACCTCGCGTCCTGGACCGGCTGGATCGTGACTACCAAGGGCTGGGGACGCGACTGGGCCGATGCGGACACGTCCTCGCCCGTGCCGTCCTGGATACGCGCCCTGTGGCACTACCACGCAGAGGCGTGGCACTTCCACGTCAATCTCGACTCACCGCACGCCTACGCGAGCAACCCGCTGTCGTGGCCGTTCCTGGCGCGCCCGGTCGTGTTCTACTGGGAGTCGCTCGAAGGGGCGACGCGCACGTGCGGCGCTGCCAAGTGCGTCGAGGAAGTCACCGCCCTGTCGAACCCGCTCATCTGGTGGGCCGGCATGCTCGCGGTGCTGTACGTCGCCTGGCGCTGGCTCGGGCGCCGGGACTGGCGCGCCGGCGCCATCCTCATCGGCGTGCTCGCCGGCTGGGTCCCCTGGCTGCTGTACCTGAACCGCACGATCTTCAGCTTCTACACGATCATCTTCACGCCGTTCGTCGTGATGGCAGTGACCATGGCGCTCGGCGCGGCCCTCGGGCCTCCGGACGCTTCGCGCGAGCGCAGGCGCACCGGCATCATCGTCGTCGGCGCGTTCGTGGTCGCGGCGATAGTGGTCGCCTGGTGGTTCCTGCCCGTGTGGACGGCGCAGCAGATCAGCTATGACGACTGGTCCAACCGCATGTGGCTGCCATCGTGGATCTGACCCGGCTAGGAATGCAGTCCGTCGAGCGTGCCGGCCTCGAGCACGGCAAGGCCTAGCCGCGCAAGCGCCTCGGTCGCCTGGCCCATGGCCTCTGCCTGGTCCGCCGCGGCTCCGAGCTGCTGGCCCTCCAGCGCCCGGTACCTGATCGATTCCATGATCACGGCGAGCTTGAATGCTGCGAGCGCGGTGCAGGCATCGAGATGGTCGAGGGCGAGGCCGGTGCGTTCCGCATAGCGCTCGACCAGCTGCGCACGGGTCCAGAAGCCGGCCTGGTCGGTGATGTGCTCGGCCACCGGCACCTGCTCGCGCAGCCGATCGCCCGCCTGCGACCAGTAGACGAGCGCCACGGCGAGATCGGCGACGGGGTCGCCGAGCGTGGCCATCTCCCAGTCGACGACCGCGATCACCTGCGAGCGGTCGTGCGCGAGGATCGTGTTGTCGAGGCGGTAGTCGCCGTGCACGAGGGACCACGGCAACCCGTCCGGCACCGATTCGATGGCCGGCTGCAGTCGCTCGCGCAGTTCGTCGACTTCCGCGAGCGGGCGGGTGCGGGTGAGCTCCCATTGCTTCGCCCAGCGCGAGGCCTGCCGGCCGAGGTAGCCCTCCGGCTTGCCGAGCTGCCGGAGCCCGGCCGCCTCGACGTCGGCCAGGTGGATGCCCGCGAGCGTGTCGATCAGCGCTGCACTCGCCTCGCTGGCCTGATGGGCACCGAGCGCTTCCGCCTTCGCCTGGGTGTCGATGCTGCGTCCGTCGACGAACGACATGAGCACGAAGGGCGCGCCCAGCACCTGGTCGTCTTCGCACATGGCGAGAGCCTGCGGCGCGGGAAGGCCGGCGCGGTTCAGTCCCGTCAGGACGCGAAATTCCCGGCCCATGTCATGTGCGGACGGCATCACGTGGCCCAAGGGAGGGCGACGCACCACCCAGCGCGCACCAGCCTCGTCCTCGACGAGTGCGGAGATGTTCGAGCGGCCCCCGGGAAGCAGGCGTGCGCGGATGGAGCCGGCGATGTCCTGGCCACCGGGCCCGACGAGCCAGCTGCGCAGTGCTGCGACATCTATGCCCGGGACGCTGCTGGGATCCGCGGCCATGTCATCCCTCGCACTCGGGTGAGATCCGGCGACGCGCCGGAGAACGCTGGCCGTTTGCCCAGTTTGGCCCCGCTGCCGGGTCAAACCTGGATGGAGGTGGGTGGAGCTGAGGGGATTCGAACCCCTGACCCCCTCGTTGCGAACGAGGTGCGCTACCAGCTGCGCTACAGCCCCTTGGAACGCCGCAAGGGTAGCAAGGTGCCCTGCGCGGCAGGGGCCCAGGTACGCGTTGCGAAGGTCTACTCGTTGACTGCGCGCGCGACCGGTGCCTGCACCACCGGGATCTCGGCCGTGGCAGCGCCTGCATCGACGGGCTCTGCGTACGCCGACGAGGGGCGCGAGCGCATGGCCTGGGCGGTCTCGACCATTGCCTCGCCGGTCCATTCGCCCGGACGCGAGCGATCGATCCGGCGCGGGACCTGCGAGGCACGGGGCTTGCTGACGTAGGTAGGCAGTGTCGTCGGGACGGCATCCCAGGAGTCGTCGTCGTCCCAGGCATTCCAGTTCTGCCACTCGTCGTCGCTCATCGCAGTGCTGGTCGAGCGGGCAGCAGGCCGGTCGGCACGGACGGGGGCAGGCTCGCTCGCGTACTCCCGTCGCGCGGGACGCTCGGCATGGGCCGCCTCGCCGGAACCGGCATTGGCACTTGCGCCTGCGCTGCGACTGGCGGTGCGGCGCCCCGACTCGCGTTCGCGCGAGCTCGTCGACGAGCCCTGGGAGCGGCTCGCGGCCGTCATGGACGCTGCCACGAGGAAGCCGACTACGGGCAGCAGGGCGATCGCCGGAACCCACTTGGGCAGTGTCCCGACGAAGGCGAGGATCAAGGTCAGGGCGAGGATCGCGGACAGCGAGCCGAGGACGACACCGCGGCGTACGGCGGCGGAATGCGCGGCGTAGTCCAGGTCGGCGGCGCGCAGGCGCTCGTCGGCCGAGGAATACCCGTAGGAGTCGTACTCGACAGCTTCCATTGCCCCCGCCTCTCCAGCGAACGACAGACCGACTACCTGCCTGTTGCGCGAATCGCCCAGCGACCGCATTGCCGAGTGGAATCGGGCGGTCGAGCGAACCTCGCTGATCTGGTCGTGACGGCGCAGCCAGAGCGGGATGAGGACCGCAGCCCACAACGCGATGATCGCGATGTAGATCAGTCCCGTCACGCTGGTAAACGTAGGCGTTTCACGAGGGAAGTCGTGGGATGCGAACGTTGGCCATTTCGGCGTGTCGCACGTTCGCCGGACACGGCACTACTGGACGCGCACCCGAGCAGGACGCGCACCCGAGCAGGACGCGCCTTCGCGCCTAGTGGCCGCGGCGGGCGAGGTAGTTGGCGAGGACGCCGTCGGGCATGTCGTCGCTGAACACCACATAGGTGAGGTGATCGCACCATTCGCCGTTGATGTGCAGGTACTTCTTCCGCTCGCCTTCGTAGGCCAGGCCGAGCTTGTCGACGACACGCAGCGAGGCCGCGTTCTCCGGCCGGATGTTGACTTCGATGCGATGCAGGTGGAGTTCTGCGAAGGCGTAGTCGCAGGCCATGGCCACCGCGGTCGGCATGATCCCGCGCCCGGCGACTGCCGAGTCGATCCAGTAGCCGATGTACGCCGACCTCAGCGAGCCGCGGGAGATGCCGCCGACAGTGACCTGCCCGGCGAACCGGCCCTGATAGGCGAGCACCCAGGGCAGCATGGTGCCGGCGCGCGCCTCGCGCTTGAGCCGGCGCACCATGGCCGAGAAGGTCGGCGGGATCTCGCCCTCACTGCGGCCCTCGGGCGGGAGCGAGGCATCCCAGGGCGCGAGCCAGTCGGCATTGCGCTTGCGCACGGCACGCCATTCGCGCTCATCGCGCAGGCGAAGCGGGCGCAGTTCGATGTCGTCGTGGCGAAGGGTGACAGGCCAGGTGGCGGGCACGCGAAAGTCTGCCGCTCGGCACTACTGGCCGCGGGCCACGAAATCCGCGAGCCACGCGCGCAGCGGGCCGCCGATGTCGTCGCGCTCGCAGGCGAGGGTGATGACGGACTGGAGGTACGACAGCCGGTCGCCCGTGTCATAGCGACGGCCATGGAACACGACGCCATGCACGCCTCCCCCGGCCTCGCGCGGCATGGACGCGAGCACGCGCAGGGCGTCGGTGAGCTGGATCTCGCCGCCCTTGCCCGGCGGGGTTTCGCGCAGTACGTCGAAGACGGCGGGATCGAGCAGGTAGCGGCCGATGACGGCGTAGCTGCTCGGGGCCTCGTCGGGACGCGGCTTCTCGACGAGGTCGGACACCCGCACGACATCGTCGACCGGCGCGCCATCGATGGCCGGGCAGCCGTACAGCGAGATCTGGTCGCGCGGCACCTCCATGAGGCACACCACGGAGCCGCCGAACTGCTCGCGCGCTTGCACCATGGCCGGCAGCACGGGATCGCGCGGGTCGATGAGGTCGTCGCCCAGGAGCACCGAGAACGGCTCGTTGCCGACATGGCTCTCGGCCATCAGGACCGCATGCCCGAGGCCGAGCGGATCACCCTGCCGCACGTAGTGGATGCGAGCGAGGTCGGACGACTCGGTGACCTTCGCGAGGCGCTCGGTGTCGCCCTTGCGCGCGAGGACGTCCTCGAGCTCGAAGTTGCGATCGAAGTGGTCTTCGAGCGGTCGCTTGCTGCGCCCCGTGATGAACAGGACGTCGTCCATGCCCGCGGCGACGGCCTCCTCGACCACGTACTGGATCGCAGGGGTGTCGACGACAGGCAGCATCTCCTTGGGGGTCGCCTTCGTCGCGGGAAGGAATCGCGTGCCCAGGCCCGCAGCGGGAATGACTGCCTTGTGCACGACGGACGACATGGCGCCAGCCTAGTGCGGCACGTGCGCCGGGGCCGTGCACCGACGAGCCCGATGAGCGAGGATGCCGCCATGCAGACGGCCAAGGCTCACCTGCGCGCTCGCATCCGCGCCGCGCGCCGGGCCAGGGTCGCCCACGGCCCCGCGCTGCGCGCTGCTGATGCCGCCGCCCTCGCCGCGGGCGTGCACTCGCAGGCCCCGGCAGGCACCCTCGCGGCGTACGTCGCCATGGCATCCGAGCCGCCCACGGATGCCATCCTCGCGGCAGGCCCGCCACTTCTCCTGCCCCGCGTCAGCGCGACTGCCGACGGCGAGCCGGCCCTGGAGTGGATCCGCTACTTCCCGGGCGATCCACTGCACAGGTCGGCGCTGGGCATCGACGAGCCCGATGGGCCGGGCATCGGAAGCAATGCCGAGCCGCTGGCGCAGTGCGCTCTCGTGGTCATTCCTTCGCTCGCCGTCGACGGCACGGGCAGGAGGCTGGGCCAGGGCGGGGGCTACTACGACCGCGTCATCGGCGAGCTGGGGCTGCGCGACACGCGACCGCTCATCGTGACCCTCCTGTACGACGACGAGGTCCTCGACGATGTTGCCGCCGAGCCGCACGACTGCCGAGTCGATGTCGTCGTCACGCCCACGCGCTCGATCGACTTCCGTCGCTGACGTGCGCTCAGCCGGCCATCGCTGACACTGAGTAGAAGGCGGCCGCGAATGCTGCGATGCACCCGGCCGTCATGACGAGCAGACCGGCCCAGAAGGCCCGTCGGTCGCTCGACCACGAAGTCACCGCGGCCCAGCCGAAGCTCGAGAACGTCGTGAGGGATCCGCAAAAGCCGACGGCGAGGAGCATGCGCGCATTGCCGTCGGTGGCGGCGAGCGCGATGCCGGCAATCGCCGATCCGCCGACATTGACGATGACCAGGCCCCAGGGCTGCCGCAGCCAAGCGGACCGAGACTGCGAAGTCGCGGCTGTCAGGCCGAAGGCCCAGCGGTCGACCGCATAGCGCAGGGGCGCGCCTATGGCAGCCCCGAGCGCGACGACGAGCCACGCCGCCCACGACAGGGCGCCGAGGCCGCTCACCGGCCGGCCCCGGACTGTCGGTTGGCCCCGGGCTGTCGGTCGGTCAGTGACGAGTGGCGAGCCAGTGACGAGCCGGCGGCAACCGCGAGGAGCCCGCCTGCAAGCGTCACGGCGACGTAGAGCAGGCCCACGAGCACTGTCTCATCGCGCGCCAGGAGCACGGCCTCCCCCGCGAACGCCGAGAAGGTAGTGAAGCCGCCGAGCAGGCCGGTGACCCAGAAGGCCTGGAGGGCATCCGCCCGTCCGGCGGGCATCGAGCGCGCCAGCAGGATTGGGTTCACCAACCCGATGGCCAGGCAGCCGACGATGTTGACGACCAGCGTGGGCCACGGGAAGGCAAGGCCCGACACCTCGACCGAAGGGTTGACCCCCACCATGAGCTCGGCGATCGCCAGCCGGGCGAGAGCCCCGACCACGCCGCCGATGGCGACGAGCAGCAAGATCCGCGGGCGCACTCGCCGACTGTAGGGCTTGGTAGGCCCGTCGCGATTGGACGATTGCCCCCCGACACGGCACAATTAGCACTCGCCCCACCTGAGTGCCAGAACTCCGACAGTCACGAGCGAGGACCAGTGCCTACCTACGAGTACACCTGCCCTTCCTGCGGCAGCCACCACGAGGTCGTCCAGTCGATGAGCGACCCGTCGCTCACGGTCTGCCCCGACTGCGGTGCCGAGGGCCTGCGCAAGCTGTTCCGCAACGTGGGCGTGCACTTCAAGGGCTCAGGCTTCTACCGCACCGACTCCCGCTCCGGCTCGTCCTCCAGCGCATCGACCAGCTCGTCGTCGGGATCGTCGTCCGGTTCGTCGACCAGCTCGTCGTCCGGCTCGAGTTCGAGCAGTACCTCGTCGACGAGCACGACGTCGAGCAGCTCGTCATCCACAAGCAGCAGCTAGCCGCTCCCGCACCCTGGCCTGTGGATAGCGCAGGCCGCAGCCGTTCTGGCGCACGTAGCGTCGACGCGTGGATCCTGTCTCATTGCGCCCCGCGCGGGCCCGCCTCGGCAGCCTCGTGCGCCGGCACCGCAGGGTGCTCGCCGGGCTTGCCGCCTTCCTCGGCGTCCTTGCCGCCCTCGCCGCCATCACATCGCCAGGCCCGGCCGAGCCCGCCTCATCGGGTGCGCAGGGATCCGGTCTCGCGCCTGGCAGGGTCGCGATCGCGGTGCGCCTGCCCACCGGCGCCGACCTCCTGCGCACGGGCAATACCGTCGACCTGGTCGCCAGCGATGACGGCGGGAGCGCGCTCGTGCTCGCGCGCGGCGCAACGGTTCTCGAACCGGCATCGAGCAGTTTCTCCGGCTCCGGCGCGACGGTGCTCGTCAGCGTGACGCGGGACGAGGGACTCGCACTCGCGGGCCAGCCCGCCGACCATCCGATAGCAGCACTCGTCACCGGGCTAGCCCCCGGGCAGTGACGGGCCGGGCAGTGACGGGCCGGGCAGTGACGGGCCGGGCAGCATCGATCCGGGAACGACGAGCCGGGCACTGG
>CAYFLP010000069.1:4110-10687 GCA_964344045.1 uncultured Bifidobacteriaceae bacterium | reverse complement strand
ACAAGGTTCCGGGCAGGAAGCCCAGCCGCTCACCGGCCTCGACCGCCGGACGCGTTAGGACGATGCGGTTGATCTGCTTCGCCTGCAGCGCCTGCACTGCCTTTGCGACGGCGAGGTAGGTCTTGCCGGTACCGGCGGGGCCGATCCCGAACACGATGGTGTTGTTGTCGATGGCATCGACATAGCGCTTCTGGTTGAGGGTCTTGGCGCGGATCGTGCGTCCGCGGTTGGTGAGGATGTTCGCCGTGAGCACCTCTGTCGGGCGCGTGCCCGAGCGCAGGAGGCCGATGCTGCGCTCGACGGACTCGGGCGTGAGCGCCTGGCCCGTGCGCAGCACGGCGAGCATCTCGGCAACGAGCGTGTCGACCATCGCGACATCGTGTGCATCGCCGCTCAGTGAGATCACGTTGCCGCGCACGTGCACGTCGACGTCGGGGAAGGCCTGCTCGACCTGCCGAAGGTAGGCGTCCTGCGCACCGAGCAGTCCCACCATGGGCTGGGAGGCGGGGACGGTGATCGAGGTCTGGGCGCGCGCGGAGTCGGCGTCCGCTGCAGGCACGGGTGCGTGGGTCATCGCATCAGCCCGGCGGCCAGGCGAGGTCGCGCCCGCCGAGGACGTGGGCATGGACATGGAAGACGGACTGGCCGGCGCCCTCGCCCGTGTTGAGGACGATGCGGTAGCCCGAGTCCTGCAGGCCGAGGTCGCCGGCGACCTGCGCTGCAGCGGCCATGAGCGCTCCGGCGAGGTCGGGGTCGGCTGCTGCCAGCTCGCCGGCATTCGCGTAGTGCGCCCGCGGGATCACCAGCACGTGCACGGGGGCCTGCGGGCTGATGTCGCGGAAGGCGATCACGCGCTCGCCCTGATGGACGACATCGGCGGGGATGTCGCCTGCCACGATCGAGCAGAAGAGGCAGTCGGTCACGTGGCCATCCTTCCATGGCCATCGTCGGCGCGCTCCCATCGCGGACTGCCCGCGAGCAGGGCCGTGAGCCCCACGACTCCCGCTGTCGAGGTGCGCAGGACAGTCGGGCCGAGCCGCACTGCACGGGCTCCGGCCTGGGCGAAGGCATGCCTCTCGTCGTCGGAGATGCCGCCTTCGGGGCCCACGATCAGCAGCACCTCTCCGGCGTCGGGCAGCTCGACCGAGCCGATGGGCGCGGCGGCTTCCTCGTCGAGGACGAGTGCCAGCGCAGCCTGCCGAACGCGTGCCACTACCGCCGTAGTGCTCGCGAGCGGCTCGACGCGGGGGTGCCTTGCACGCCGCGACTGCTTGGCGGCCGCGCGTGCAGCGTCCTGCCACTTGCGCAGGGACTTCTCCGCCCGGTCGCCGCGCCACACGCTCACGCACCGCGAAGCCGACCACGGGATGATCACGTCGACCCCGACCTCGGTCATCACCTCGACTGCGAGCTCGCCACGGTCGCCCTTGGGCAGAGCCTGGGCAACGACGAACGACTGCGGCGGCTCGGGCTCGTCAGCGATGGCCTCGATGTCGAATGAGACCTGGTCGCGGCCGGTCGTGTCGCGGACGATCGCGTCGGCACGCCGACCGCGCCCGTCGACGAGGACTGCCCGCTCGCCCGGTGCCAGCCGCACGACCGAGGCTGCATGGCGCCCCTCGGCGCCAGCGAGCACGACTGTCGCTCCGGCCTGAGCCTCGGCCAGGACGTCGGGTTCGAGCACGAAGACGGGAGCACTCACTTGGCGCTGAACGCATCCTTCAGGCGCGAGAAGATCCCGCCCTGGCGCTCGTCGCCGTTGTCGACGCGCACAGCCGCCTCATTGCGCAGCGCCGCGAACGACCTCAGCAGCTCTTCCTGCTCGGGATCGAGGCGGGTAGGGGTCTCGACCCGCAGGTGCACGTGGAGGTCTCCGCGCCCGGAGGTGCGCAGCCGTGCGGCGCCGAGCCCGCGGAGGAGGACGGCCTCGCCCGACTGGGTGCCGGGCTTGATGTCGATGTGGGACGAGCCATCGAGCGTCTCGAGCTCGGTGGTCGTGCCCAGCGCAGCGGCCGCCATGGGCACCGTGATGAAGCAGTGCAGCTCGTCGCCGCGTCGCTCGAACACCGGGTGCGCCGCGACGACCACCTCGATGTACAGGTCACCGGCAGGGCCGCCGTTGGGGCCGACCTCTCCCTCGCCGGTCAGCTGGATGCGCGTGCCCGTGTCGACGCCCGGCGGGATGCGCACGGTGAGCGTGCGGCGGGTACGCACCCTGCCGTCGCCAGAGCACTCATGACAGGGGTGCGGGATCGTCGTGCCGAAGCCGGAGCACTGGGGGCAGGCCCGCGAGGTCATCACGTTGCCGAGGAAGGAGCGCTGCATCGAGGAGATCTCGCCGCGCCCCTTGCACATGACGCAGGTGACGGGCTCGGAGCCAGGCGCGGTGCCGGCACCCGTGCACGCCTGGCACACCGTGGCAGTGTCGACCGTGATGTCCCTCGTCGTGCCGAAGACGGCATCCGAGAGCTCGATGCTGATGCGCAGCAAGGCGTCCTGCCCGCGCCGGGCACGCGTGCGCGGGCCGCGCTGCGAGCCGCCGCCGAAGAAGGCGTCCATGATGTCGCCGAAGTCGAAGCCGCCCGCGAAGCCGCCTCCGCCGCCGCCGAAGCCCCCGCGGCCGAGGGGGTCGCCCCCGAGGTCGTACATCTGGCGCTTCTCGGGATCGCTGAGCACTTCGTAGGCAGCAGTCACCTGCTTGAAGCGCTCCTGGCTGGCCTCGTCGGGGTTGACGTCGGGATGCAGCTCGCGCGCAAGCTTGCGATACGCCTTCTTGATGTCCTCGGGGGTCGCATCGCGAGCGACTCCGAGCAGCGCGTAGTAGTCGGTTCCCTGGGTGCTCATCGGTTATCTGCCCTCACGGCGTGTCCAGCATCCGGCTGACGTACTGGGCGACCGCCTGGACGGCCGAGATGGTGCTGGGGTAGTCCATGTGCGTCGGTCCCACGATGCCGAGCGCTGCGACGGACTGGTCGCCGCGGCCGTAGCCGGCGGTGACGACCGAGGTCGCACCGAGGCCCTCGATCGGGTTCTCGTGGCCGATGCGCACGGTGACGCCTGCGCCTGCGGACTCGCCCAGGAGCCGCAGCAGGACAACCTGCTCCTCCAGTGCCTCGAGCACCGGCTGGATCGCCAGCGGGAAGGCCTCGCCCTGCCGGGCGAGATGGGCGGTGCCACCGATCACCACGCGCTCCTCGGTGCGCCCGCCCACGGCCTCGAGCACCGAGCCCACGACGGCACGCACCAGCGGACGGTCGTCGACGGCGAACTGCTGGTCGAAGTCGAGAAGGGCATCGGGCACGGAGCCGAACGGCTTGTTGGCGAGAGCGGTCAGCAGCCTGCTGCGCAGGTCGGCAAGCGCGGCCTCGCCCACGGGCGACACCGTGTCGATCATGCGCTGCTCGACCCGGCCGGAATCGACGATGACGATGAGGAGCACGCGCGTGGCGCTCATGGATACCAGCTCGACATGGCGAATGGAGCTGCGTCCGAGCGAGGGGTACTGCACGAGTGCCACCTGGCGCGTGATCTGCGCGAGCAGGCGCACTGTGCGCGCCATGACATCGTCGAGGTCGACGGCGTCATCGAGGAACTGGTGGATCGCCTTGCGCTCGGCGGGGCTCAGCGGCTTGACGGTCGACAGGCGGTCGACGAACAGGCGGTAGCCCTGGTCGGTCGGCACGCGCCCGGCGCTCGTGTGCGGCTGGGCGATGAAGCCCTCGTCCTCGAGGGCCGCCATGTCATTGCGGATGGTGGCCGGAGACACGCCCAGGCTGTGGCGCTCGACCAGGGCCTTGGAGCCGACCGGCTCGTGGGTGGCGACGTAGTCCTCGACGATGGCGCGCAGGACGGCGAGTCGACGCTCCTCGAGCATGCGCCCTCCTCCTGGGACCTTTCAGCCGCCGCTTCCGCGGCACCCGCAGCCCTGGCACTCACCCGAGCCGAGTGCCAGTCTACGCGGTCAGGACCCGAACGGCCTCGTCGCCGAGCAGACGGCCCGTGCGCGTCAGCACCAGGCGCCCGGCGCGCGCCTGGCCAGCGTCGACCAGCCCGCGGTCGACGAGTGCCTCGATCGCTACGGGGTCGAGCCCGCCGGTTACCAGGCCCTCGCGCATCCGCAGGCCCAGCATGACCCGCTCGAGCTCTGCCTCCTCGGCGCTCAGGTGCTCCTCGCCCGCCCGCGGGAGCCCGCCCGCCCGCAGCGCGTCCGCATAGGTCGCCGGGTGCTTGTGGTTCCACCAGCGGTGGCCTGCGAGGTGCCCGTGGGCACCGGGGCCGATGCCCCACCAGTCGGCATTGCGCCAATAGGCCAGGTTGTGCTGGCACTCCCCACCGGGCCGCGACCAGTTGGAGACCTCGTACCACCGCAGTCCGGCGCCTGCCAGGGCATCGTCGATGAGCTCGTACCGGTGCGCAGCGACGTCATCGTCCGGGAGGGGCAGCTCGCCGCGGCGCACGCGACGGGCAAGGGGGGTGCCGTCCTCCACCACGAGCGCGTACGCGGACAGGTGATCGATGCCTGCCGAGAGCGCATCGTCGACCGAGCGGCGCAGGTCGTCGTCGGTCTCCCCCGGCGTCGCATAGATGAGGTCGAGGTTGACGTGCTCGAACCCTGCGGCCCGGGCCTCGCGGGCTGCCGCCACGCCCCGGCCGGGGGCGTGCGTGCGCTCGAGCGTTGCCAGCACGTGCGGCGCAGTGCTCTGCATGCCCAGCGATACCCGCGTGAATCCGGCCGCGAGGAGTGCGTCGAAGGCAGCCGGGTCTACGGAGTCCGGGTTGGCTTCCGTCGTCACCTCGGCGCCTGGGGCGAGCCCGAAGCCTTGCTCGATCGCGGCCAGGATCTCCGAGAGCGCAGCCGGCCCGAGCAAGGTCGGGGTGCCGCCGCCGAAGAACACCGTATGAACCTCGCGCGGTCCCAGGGCCGCGCGTGCCATCGCGATCTCGTCGATGAGGTAGCGATGGAACGTATCGCGCGAGACGTCCGGGCCGAGCTCGGCCGACGTGTAGGTGTTGAAATCGCAGTAGCCGCACCGCGAGGCGCAGAACGGGACGTGGACGTAGATCGAGAGCGGCGTCACTGCTTCTTGCCGGACGGGCCGGAGTCGGACGTCGACAGCGCTGCGATGAAGGCCTCCTGCGGCACTTCCACTCGCCCGACCATCTTCATCCGCTTCTTGCCTTCCTTCTGCTTCTCGAGCAGCTTGCGCTTGCGGCTGATGTCGCCGCCGTAGCACTTGGCGAGGACGTCCTTGCGGATGGCGCGGATGTTCTCGCGCGCGATGACGCGCGAGCCGATGGCCGCCTGGATGGGCACCTCGAACTGCTGCCGGGGAATGAGCTCCTTCAGCTTCGCGGCCATGGCCACGCCGTACGAGTAGGCCTTGTCCTTGTGGACGATCGCGCTGAAGGCATCGACCGGGTCGCCGTGCAGCAGGATGTCGACCTTCACCAGGTCGGCCTCCTGCTCCCCGCTCGGCTCGTAGTCCAGCGAGGCGTAGCCGCGGGTGCGCGACTTCAGCTGGTCGAAGAAGTCGAAGACGATCTCGGCGAGCGGCAGCGTGTAGCGCAGCTCCACGCGGTCCTCGGAGAGGTAGTCCATGCCCAGCATGGTGCCGCGGCGGTGCTGGCACAGCTCCATGACCGTGCCGACGAACTCGTTGGGCAGGATCAGCGTCGACTTCACGATCGGCTCGAAGATCTGCGCGATCTTGCCCTCCGGGAACTCGCTGGGGTTGGTGACCACCAGCTCGCTGCCGTCGTCCTTGATGACGCGGTAGATCACGTTGGGCGCGGTGGAGATGAGGTCGAGGTTGAACTCGCGCTCGAGGCGCTCTCGCACGATCTCCAGGTGCAGCAGGCCAAGGAAGCCGCAGCGGAATCCGAAGCCCAGTGCGGCCGAGGTCTCCGGCTCGTACACGAGGGCGGCGTCGTTGAGCTTGAGCTTGTCCAGGGCATCGCGCAGCTCGGGGTAGTCCGAGCCGTCGATCGGGTACAGGCCCGAGAAGACCATCGGCTTGGGATCGCGGTAGCCGCCGAGCGCATCGGTCGCACCCTTGTGGGCCGTGGTGACCGTGTCGCCCACGCGGGACTGCCGCACGTCCTTCACGCCCGTGATGAGATAGCCGACCTCGCCGACGCCCAGGCCCTTCGACGGCACGGGCTCAGGCGAGATGACGCCGACCTCGAGCAGCTCGTGCACGGCGCCCGTCGACATCATCGCGATGCGCTCGCGCGTGGAGATATGACCGTCGACCACGCGGATGTAGGTGATGACACCGCGGTAGGTGTCATAGACGGAGTCGAAGATCATCGCTCGAGCAGGGGCATCGGCATTGCCGACCGGGGCCGGGATGCGCGCGACGATCGCCTCGAGCAGCTCGGAGACTCCTACGCCGGTCTTCGCCGAGACCTTGAGCACCTCGTCCGGGGAGCAGCCGATGATGTGCGCCAGCTCTGCGGCGTACTTCTCGGGCTGGGCGGCCGGGAGGTCGATCTTGTTGAGCACGGGGATGATGACCAGGTCGTTCTCGATCGCCAGGTACAAGTTCGCGAGGGTCTGGGCCTCGATGCCCTGCGC
>CAYFLP010000069.1:0-4100 GCA_964344045.1 uncultured Bifidobacteriaceae bacterium | reverse complement strand
TTCGCAGGCTGCGAGCGAACGCGAGACCTCATAGGTGAAGTCGACGTGGCCGGGGGTGTCGATCATGTTCAGGACGTAGTCGCCGCCGTCGGCACCGCGGTAGGGCAGTCGCACGGCCTGCGACTTGATCGTGATGCCGCGCTCGCGCTCGATGTCCATGCGGTCGAGGTACTGCGCGCGCATCGATCGGTCGTCGACGACGCCCGTCTGCTGGAGCATGCGGTCGGCCAGCGTGGACTTGCCATGGTCGATATGAGCGATGATGGAGAAGTTCCGGATCACCGACGGGTCGGTGGCTCCGACCTGGGGGACGGGCACGTGACTACCTCATGGTTGGGCAAGGCTCATTGGCGGACGACGCCGACAGCCTACGGGGTCCGTCCTGCGGGCCTCACTCCCCGGCAGCCAGCCACGACGAGCCCGCTGCCCGTGGGCAGCCCCGCTCGACGGCCCGCCCACGCCAGTGCGGATCCTGAGTCCGATTACCTCCCGGGGAGGCCGATTTGGGGCTCGCGGGGCCTGGGGGGTAGCCTTGACCGCTGTCTGACCGGAGCACGAACTTACGGAAATGGGTTAACCCGTGGCGAACATCAAGTCGCAGAAGAAGCGCATCCTCACCAACGAGAAGGCGCGCCTGCGCAACAAGTCGGTCAAGAGCTCGCTCAAGACCGCCGTCCGCCGCTTCCACGAGGCCGCCGAGTCCGGCGACGCCGCCGCAGCCCAGACCGCAGCCCGCGATGCCAACCGCGCTCTCGACAAGGCCGTCAGCAAGGGCGTCATCCACGCGAACCAGGCAGCGAACCGCAAGTCGGCCATCTCGAAGAAGGCCTCGGCTGTCGCCTGATCCCAGCACTTCGCCTAGGGCGCTCCTCCTGCGGGATGGGCGCCCTTCGCATGTCCTGGGCGACGCAGGCCCCGAACGACCTCAGGAGGTGCGTGCCGCCGCCGTGCGAGCGACCAGGCTCTCGAGGTAGAGCAGCTTCTGCTCGGGATCGAGCGAGGTCCCCGCACCGACCCCGCCCTTGACCGCGCCGTCGGCATCTGCCAGCGCGACCACGGCTGCGGCAAGTCGCCGTTGATCCCCGCTCCACCGTGTCCACTGGCGCCGAAGGGAGCCGACCTTCCACGGCGGCACGCCCGCCTCGCGAGCGATGTCGGCCTCGGATGCGCCGGGCGGCATGCCCCCGACCCGCACCAGGCTGCGCAGGCCAGCGGCCAGGGCGGACACCGACATGGGCCCGACCCTGCTGGCATCCTCGGCGTTCATCGCCTGGCGCAGCGTGCGCAGTGCATCGGCGTATCGGCGCTCCCAGACAGCATCCGCCATCGCATAGCCGGAGGCCTCGGCCACGCCGGCGAAGTAGTGCGAGACATCCTCCGCGGTGATGGGGTCGGTCTCGACGTCGGCGCAGAGCTGCGAGATGGCGGCGCAGAGCAGGCCCAGGTCGTGGCCGATCGCCTCGTACAGCGTCTCGAGCGCATCGGTGGTGGCCTTGCGGCGATGCCTCGCCATCTCCTTGGCCAAGAACTCCGTCGTGGCCTTGCCCTTCTTCACCTGCGGGCAGTCGACCCGGCGTGCGCCGGCCTTGGCCAGGGCGTCGAGCAGCCCCTTGCCCTTGACGCCGCCTGGGTGCACGAGCACCAGGTACACCCCGCCGGAGGGATCGGCGGCAAGTGCTTTCAGCTCTCCCGCGAGGGCATCGTCGGCCTGGTCGAGGCCGGTGACCTGCACGAGCGCGCCATCTCCGAACAGGCTCGGTGCCGCTGCCTCGCGAAGCCTGCTCACCGCCTGGTCGTCACCGGCATCGATGAGGTGCTTTTGCACCTGGGGGTCGGCTGCGCGCACGGCCCGGCTGACCTCGGCGACGGCGCGGTCGGCGAGCACCTGCTCGCTGCCGACGATCACCGTGACGGGCACCAGCACCTCTGCAGCCGCTGCGCGCACCATGCACTGAGCATGCCACGCCGTCGTCACTGCCCGCGTGCCACCAGCCCGGTGGTGCCGTCGGCCTCCCCGACGACCGCGAGGTCGCCGTCTCGATCCGTGCGGCCGACGAGGGACCCCGCCTGCTGCCACGCGCTGATGGTGCTGGCCGAGGGATGGCCGTAGTCGTTGTCGGCGCCGACGCTGATCAGGGCGATCGGGGCACGTGCCCACGAGGGCAGTGAAGGATTCTGGAACCGCGACCCGTGGTGGGGGATCTTGACCGCATCCAGGCGCAGGCCGACCAGGCTCGCCGACACCGCCGCCTGCGCCGGCGGCTCGATGTCGCCGCAGAGCAGCAGCTGGCGATGGTCGACCCTGACGAGCAGCACCACGCTCGCGTTGTTCGGGGCCGACCCCGCCGCGATGATCCGCCGCGGCCAGAGCGCGGTCCATTCGAGGTCGCCCACCCGGCGCACCTCCCCCGCCTGGATCAGCCCGAGCGGCACCCGGTGATCGCCGGCCAGGCGAGTGACTGCCTCGAACTGGTCAGGAGGCTCGGGCAGCGGGCCCGTGAGGATCACTGGCACGTCGTAGGCCTCGACGATCCCGGACAGCCCTGCGACATGATCGGCATGGAAGTGCGTGAGCACGACGGCGTCCACGCGGTCCACGCCAGCGTCATGCAGGCATTGCCGGACGGCGCTCGGCTCCGGGCCTGCATCGACGACGACCGCGTGCCCGGCTCCGCTGCGCACCAGGAGCGCATCGCCCTGGCCCACGTCGCAGGCGATGAGCAGCCAGTTCGGCGGTGGCCAGCCACGTGCCGCCTGACGCAGGGGGGCGACGGCGAGTGCGACGACGAGCGCGCCCGACGCCCACCTGCGGATCACGCGGCGCGGGAGGCCTGCCGGCCAGTGGTGGGAGATCGATCGCCGTGCAACGAGCACCCCGACGACGACGGCGCCCAGTGCCAGCACGCCGGGCACGCCCACGGGCCAGGCCAGCCCGGCGAAGGGCCAGGTGCACACGGCACGGGCCACTGCCGCGATCCATGCGGCCGGAACCCAGGCCAGGTGCGCGACCGCTGCAGCCGCGCCGGGAAGGACCGGCGATGCTGCGGCGACGACGAGGCCGATGACCGTGACCGGCGCTACGGCCGGCTCGCTCAGGACGTTGGCCGGGATGCTGACCCAGCCCACCGCAGAGCCCATCAGGACGAGCACCGGCAACGTCGCCACTTGCGCGGCAATGGTCACCGACACTGCGATGCGCACGCCGTTCGGCAGGCGATGCGCGTACGGAAGGCGCGCGAGCCAGTCGTCGACCCTGGGCGCGAGCAGGAGCAGGCCGCCCGTGGCGAGCACCGACAGCGCGAAGCCCCAGGACACGGCCAGCGAGGGGGCTACGACGACCAGGCCGATGACGGCAGTGGCCAGGGCTGGGACGCCCGCCTGGCGACCGCCGACGACGAGTGCGATGAGCATCAGGCCGCCCATCGCGGCAGCGCGCAGCACGCTCGGCTGCGGACCGACGAGAACCACGTAGAAGGCCAGGGCTGCTCCCGCCAGGCCGGCACGCACGGCCACCGGCAGGCGCAGCACAGCAGCCAGGGCAAGCACGAGCCCGCACACGATCGCCGTGTTGCCGCCGCTCACCGCGGTCAGGTGCGACAGTCCGCTCGCGCGCATGGCATCGGCCAGGCCCGGATCCTGCAAGGACTCATCGCCCACGGCGAGCCCGGCAACGAGCGCGGCGCCATCGGCGGGAAGCCCGGCGAGTGCCGTGACGAGCCCTGTGCGCATGGCGTCAGCGAGGGCGTCGACGGGGCCCGGCGGTGCCGTCGGCCGCATCGGCGTGCTGACGTGCACCACGGCCGCTGCGTCAACACCGGGCTGCACCGCGCCCAGCTGGCCGTGCACGCGCACGTGGGTGCCGGGCGGTTGGGCCAGACCGGCCTCGTCCAGGCGGAGCATGAGCGGCACGTCGACAGCGACCTGCTGCCCTCGCACGCGCACCCACGTCGTGGCAAGGAACTGCTCATGCCATTGCGTCGGTGCCCAGACGGCTGCGTGAGCGAGGTCGCGGGTGCGCAATGGCGTGACGACCACGCCGTCGATATCCGCCGTGAGCCGGTGCTGCGCCCACCCCGACACGGGCTCGGCCGACAGCGAGG
>CAYFLP010000068.1:7356-10811 GCA_964344045.1 uncultured Bifidobacteriaceae bacterium | reverse complement strand
GAGCACCCCGGCGGCGGTGAGGCCAGGAGCGAGCAGCCGGCGCGCCCGCGGACGCCGGTCGGCATAGGCCGGCTGCACGACGCGGTCAGGGTCGCCCTGCGCAGCGGGCGCATCGGGCGCATCCGGCACAGGCAGCCGCTGGTCGGTCGTCACGGGAGAAGGCTACGTCGGAGGGCCAGGCAGGCGGAAGGTCACGTGCGCGGCAGGCGAACGGTGAAGCGCGCCCCGCCCTCGGGGGCTCGGCCAGCCTCGGCGCTTCCGCCCAGGCCGGTCGCGAGCCGGCCGACCAACGCCAGGCCCAGGCCCGTGCCGACCGGCCGGACTCCCCGATAGCGATCGTGCAGGACCCCGGGCTCGAAGGCGACGGCGATGTCGTCATCGCTCAGGCCGGGGCCCGAGTCGCGCACTTCGACATCCACCCAGCCCCCGTGGTCGCGCACGGCGAGCACGATGCGCGATCCGGGCGGCGATACGCGAAGGGCATTCTCGGCAAGGTTGTCGATGACCTGCCGCAGTCGCAACGGGTCGGTGCGCACCAGGACGGCATGCGCCGGGCACTCGAGGGAGAAGTCGACGTCCTCGCCCGCGCAGCGCGCACGCCACACCTCGCCCGCGTCATGGACGATGTCGACCACGTCGGTGTCGATCGGGGACATCCGGAAGTCGACGGCGCCCAGGCGGGCCAAGTCGAGCAGGTCCGACACGAGGCGGTCCAGGCGGGCGGCCTCGGCCGCGATGGTCGCTCCGGTGCGCTCGGCCTCGTCCGGGGGCACGACGCCGTCGGCGAGGGCCTCCGCGTAGCCCTTCACCGCCGTGAGCGGAGTGCGCAGCTCGTGCGAGACGGACATCAGGAATTCGCGCTGACGGCCCTCGGACACCACGAGCGCGCCGTTGAGATGGGTCAAGGACTCGGCGATGTCGGCGATCTCGGTGGGGCCGACCGGCTTGAGCTCGACGTCGCGCGAGCCCGCTGCCATGGCGTTGGCAGCTGCACGTGCCTCGCGCAGCGGTCGTGACAGTCGCCGGGCGGCGAGGTACCCCACCGTCACGGCAATGACCAGGCCCAGCAGCAGTGCCAGTGCGATGCGCTTGAGCGCATCGCTCGCCTCCACGCCTGCCACTGTGACGGGCTGCTCCAAGAACACGCCCGAGCCATCGACCAGGGGCCGTCCCTCGATGAGCACCGGGCCCGCGGTGGTCGTGCCACTCGTGGAGACGTTGGATCCTGCGAGCACTTGCGCGACCGACTCGGTCGCGACCCCGGGCGGTGCGGCCTGGGCCGAGGTCACGAGATAGCCCGACACCTGGGCGGCGTCGAGCGATTCCAGCAGGCGGTGCGGCAACGGCCCGTTGCCAGGGCCATGCTGCTCGCCCGGCTCGGTCAGGCCGCGGTCGAGCGCAGTGGAGGTGAGATCGGCGAGGCGGACGAGCTCGGTGCGCGCCTGCGCCTCGGCAGCCGATCGCGTGAGCGGGTAGGCGATCAGCCCCGCCACCACCACGGCCACAGTGGCGACCACGGCCGTGAGCAGCACGGTTTGCGTGACGATGCCCGTGCGACGGCGATGGCCGGCAGGGGCGGGTGCAGTGTCGGAGTTCGCAGCCGGACCCTGGACGGGCGATGCCTCGCTCACGAAGAGGTCGCCTCAGCCGAGTAGCCCACGCCGCGCACGGTGCGGATCGGGCTCGCGTCACCGAGCTTGCCGCGCACCTGCGCGACGTGCACGTCGACCGTGCGAGTGCCGACGACTGCGGCATAGCCCCACACTTCCGACAGCAACTGCTCTCGCGAGTACACGCGGCCGGGGTGCCGCATGAGGTAGGCGAGCAGGTCGAACTCGGTCGCCGTGAGGTCGACCGCCCCGCCGTCGACGCTCACGCGGCGGGTCGACTCGTCGAGCTCGATGCCGCCGAGGGTGAGCGGCCGGCCGTCGTCGACCATGAGATTCGCGCGGCGCACGGCGGCCTTCACCCGGGCTACGACCTCACGGGGGCTGAACGGCTTGGTGATGTAGTCATCGGCTCCCAGCTCGAGGCCGAGGACGCGATCGACTTCGTCGTCGCGTGCCGTGCAGAACAGGACGGGCACCCAGTTGCCGTCGGCGCGTAGCGCCTGGCACACGCCCGTTCCGTCCATGCCAGGGAGCCCCACGTCGAGAACGATCGCTACCGGGTGCATGGTGCGGGCAGCGCTCAGCCCGCTCGGGCCGTCCGAGCACACCTGGACCCCGAACCCCTCGCGGGCGAGGTACATGCGCAGCAGGTCGCTGATGGCCTTCTCGTCCTCGACTACCAGGACGAGGCCTCTGGTTGCCTCACGGCCGGGAGTGCCAGGTGCCATCGAGCTCACGTGACCAGCGTGCCAGATCGCGAGAGCGACTCAGCACCAGGCGCGTTCGCGCCGGTTACGGGAAATGTCAGGAGTTGATGAAGCGGGAGCAGTGCGACCTAGTGCTGGCCGAGCCCGGCCTTCTTCATGATCAGGCCCACGATGCCGCCGATCGGCACGAGCGCAGCGCCCACCCAGAAGGTCGGCCAGCTGCCCACGACCACGCCAGCAGTCGCCACGATGAAGCCCAGGGTCACGATGACCACGAGGGTCCAGGCGGCTGGGGTGGAGCCGTGGGAGGAGTGCTCGGCGGCGGCATGCGTCTGCGACATGGCTGCATTCAACCAGACGCGCTGCTCGCATCCCCGCCTCAGCGCGCCGACTAGCCCTGCGGCGCCTGGGGATCAGTCGGGTCCAGGCCCGCATCGAGGGCATCCCAGTCCGAGAGGTCTGCAGGCGCGGTGCGCTCGTAGCGGGCGCCCATTGCCGGCCAGCCGCGGCCCGCAACGGCGGCCCAGCCGGCCGCCACGGCGGCAACGAGCCCGCCGGCGATGGCCAGGGGGTGGCCGCCACTGGCTCCCCAGGCAGCCAGCGCGCCCGCGATGGCCATGGTCACGATCGCCACGGCGACGCGCGCCCATCCGCGGGTCGCGATGATGCCGCCCGCTGCAGCGAGGAGGATCCAGCCGGGCACTCCGGCGAGCATGAGCAGGACGGCACCGGCCGCCAGTGCAACGAGGTCGACCACCAGGGCCGAGCGCGGCTTCATGCGCGCAACGTCGTCGCAGCGGCCACCGCGCGAATCACCGCTGCTGCCTTGTTCACGCACTCCTGCGCCTCGGACTCGGGCACGGAGTCGGCGACGATCCCCGCTCCGGCCTGCACGTACGCCAGGCCGTCCTTGATCACGGCCGTGCGGATGGCGATGGCGGTGTCGAGGTTGCCGGCGAAGTCGAAGTACCCCACGCAGCCGCCGTACAGGCCTCGCCGCGACTGCTCGAGCTCGTCGATGATCTCCATCGCCCGCGGCTTGGGAGCACCCGAGAGCGTGCCCGCGGGGAAGGTCGCTGCGAGCGCGTCATAGGCAGTGCGGCCATCGGCGAGATCGCCCGTCACGGTCGAGACCAGG
>CAYFLP010000068.1:0-7346 GCA_964344045.1 uncultured Bifidobacteriaceae bacterium | reverse complement strand
GGTGCATCACGTGCGAGTAGCGCTCGACGTTCATGAAGTCGACCACCCGGACGCTGCCCGCGGCGCACACGCGCCCCAGGTCGTTGCGCGCGAGGTCGACCAGCATGACGTGCTCGGCACGCTCCTTGGTGTCGGCCAGCAGGTCCTCGGCGAGCTCGGCGTCGTGCTCGGCTGACGTGCCTCGCGGCCGCGTCCCGGCAATGGGGTGCACGACGCAGTGGCCGGCGTTGACCGTCACCAGGGCCTCCGGCGACGAGCCGACGATGTCGAAGGCGACCTCGTCCGGCAAGGCGCCGTCCGCCTCGTCAGCGGCACTGCCGTCGTCGACGGGAACGCGGATGAGGTACATGTACGGACTGGGATTGCTTGCCCGCAGGATGCGGTACACGTCGAGCGACTCCGCCGAGCACGGTGCGATGAAGCGCTGCGACAGGACGACCTGGAAGGCGTCTCCCGCCCGGATGTACTCCTTGACCGCATCGACCTGGGCGAGGAAGTCCCCGGGCGCAGTCGCCGCGGCGGAGCGGGGCTCCGCGGAGTCATAGCGCATGATCGACAAGGAGCGCGGGGCCGACAGTGCTGCCTCCATGTCGTCGAGGCGGGCAACCGCGTCGTTCCAGGCCTCCTCGGCCCGCTCGGCTGATGCGTCGTAGTTGATGGCGTTGGCGATGAGCATCACGGAGCCGTCGGCATGGTCGAGCACGGCGAGGTCCGTTGCGAGCAAGAAGCCCAGGGTGGGCAGTCCCAGGGTGTCGGGATTGGCGTCGGGGATGCGCTCCCACGAGCGAACCGCGTCGTACGTGAGGTAGCCGACGAGGCCGCCGGTCAGCGGCGGGAGCCCCGGGAGCGGCAGGGTGTGCAGGAGCTCGACCGTGTCGCGGAGGGCATCCACCGCTCGCGTGCCCGCAGGAACTCCTCGAGGAGCCCGTCCCAGCCACACGGCCTCGCCGTCGCGCTCGGTGAGCATTGCCGCGCACCGCACTCCGATGAACGAGTAGCGCGACCACTGGCGTCCCTGCTCCGCCGACTCGAGCAGGAAGGTGCCGGCCCTGTCCTGGCACAGCGCATCGAACAGGCCGACGGCGGTCGCGCCGTCGGCGAGCAGCCGTCGGACGACCGGGATCACCCGCCGGGCTTCGGCCAGTTCGAGGAATTCCGGGAGCGCCGGGGTGGTCTCGCCGGTGCACGCCGTCATGCGGGCACGCTCAGGGTGACAGCGTCGAAGCAGGTGCGATCTCCCGTATGGCAGGCGCCGCCCGACTGGTCGACCAGGAGCAGCACGGTATCGCCGTCGCAGTCCAGCCGCGCCTCGCGCACCTGCTGCACGTTCCCCGACGTCTCCCCCTTCGCCCAGCGCTCGGCACGGCTGCGCGAGTAGTACACCGCGCGCCCCGTCTCGAGGGTCTCGCGCAAGGTCGCAGGCGACATCCACGCCATCATCAGCACCTCGAGGGAATCCCACTGCTGGGCTATCGCGGCCACGAGCGGCACGCCAGGCGTGCGGGGATCGTCCGAGAAGCTCGTACGCGCGAGGAACTCGTCGACGGTCAGTCGAGCAGGTGAGTGCGAAGCCACTCCCCCATCCTCCCCTCCCCCAGGTTTGACCCGGCTGCCGGGTCAAACCAGTCCACGTTGTCCACAGTTGCCGCGTGTCGCCGAAGATGAACCGGAAGGCCTGTGGATCGTCGAATCACGGCTCGCGATTCACGTGCAGGCTCGAGCCATGGACGACACCACCCCCGCCGCAGCCGATGACGAGGGCCTATCCGGGAGCCCCCGGATGGCCGAACTGTCCGTCGGGGTCTATCGGCGAAGCGAGCTGCTGGCCGACGGCCTGACGGACGACTTGATCATGCGAGATGTCCGGAAGGGCAGGCTGACGCGCATCCGCCATGGCATCTACGCAGATGCACGGGCCTTGGCGGCCGCGAGTCCCGCGGAGGCCCACAAGGCGCACCTGCGAGGCGCTGTCCTGGCCGCGCGCGAACCCATTTGGGCAAGCGGACCCTCGGCGGCGATGCTGCATGGCTTGCCACTCTTCGAAGCCGCACCCGCCCGGATCCATCTCGCCCGCGAGGGACGGCAGGACATCCGATCCCTACAACGACCGAGCAAGCACGAGCTCACGCTGCCCGATATCGAGATCGTCACGCATGCGTTCCCCAGCCCGCCCGACTCCCTGTGCGCCGGGCTCCCGACTGTCGATGCGGCCACCGCAGCCGTCACGTCCGCGCCCCATGTCGGATTCTGGCGCTTGGTCGGCCTGCTGGACGCCGTCAGGTGGCGTTCGTCCATCTCGCAGGACCATCTCGAGAGCCTGGCGCATGAATGGATGCAATTGGGCTCGCAGGGCAAGTGCCTGGAGGCCATCGCACTATCGCGTTCGGGGGCTCAGACCTTCCTGGAAACCTATTCGCGCCTGGCACTCATGCGCGAGCGCCTTCCCGAGCCCCTTCTCCAGGTTCCCTTCTACGATGCCCAGGGGCTGATCGGGATCGTCGACATGTACTGGCCCGACTTCGGCGTCGTCGGCGAGGCCGACGGAGCGATCAAGTACGACTCTCGCGCGGTGCTCATCGCCGAGAAGAAGCGGGCCGAGCGACTGGCTTCCCTGGGATTGCGCATGGTGCGTTGGATGTGGGCCGACATCACCCAGCGACCTGACCTGGTTGCCGCCCAGGTGCGCAGGTCGGCCAGGCAGGCGGCCTAGTTCTTGCTGCGGGGCAAACCGGGAGACACGCCGTTCGAAGGTGCGAGATGGCCCAGTTTCGCCCAGCAGCCGGGTCAAACCTGGGGGGAGCGGACGGGGTAGCCGGCGGCGGATAGCGCTGCCTTGGCGTCGCCGATCGACAGGGTGCCGAAGTGGAAGACGCTGGCGGCCAGAACCGCATCCGCGCCCGCTGCGACGGCCGGCGGGAAGTCCGCGGCCTTTCCGGCACCGCCGCTGGCGATGAGCGGCACGCGGACCTCACGGCGCACCAGCTCGATGAGCTCGATGTCGTAGCCGCCCGTCGTGCCGTCGGCATCCATCGAGTTCAGCAGGATCTCTCCGGCTCCCCGGCGGGCGCCTTCTACGGCCCAGGCCACCGCGTCGAGCCCCGTGCTCCGGCGGCCGCCATGCGTGGTCACCTCGAAGCCCGAGTCCGTCGAGACGCCCGGAGGGCACCGCCTGGCATCGACGCTGAGGACGACGCACTGGGCGCCGAAGCGCTCCGCCGCCTCGCTGAGGAGCTCGGGCCGTGCGATGGCCGCCGTGTTCACCCCGACCTTGTCGGCGCCGGCCCGCAGCAGCCGGTCGAAGTCAGCGACCTCGCGGACGCCGCCGCCCACGGTCAGTGGGATGAAGACCGACTCTGCCGTCCGGCGCACGACCTCATAGGTGGTCGCGCGGTCCGAGCTCGAGGCCGTGATGTCGAGGAAGACCAGCTCGTCCGCTCCTGCGAGGTCGTACGCCCGCGCGAGCTCGACGGGGTCGCCCGCATCGCGCAAGTCGACGAAGTTGACTCCCTTGACGACGCGCCCAGCGTCGACGTCAAGGCATGGGATGACGCGGACGGCGAGGCTCACGGCTGCGGCGGGGCCCACTCGTACGGGTCGAAGCGCGCCTCGGATGCGGCGAGCGCCTCAGGCAGGCTGAAGGCACCGTCGTACAGCGCGCGGCCGATGATGGCGCCCTCGATGCCATGCGGGACGAGCTCGGCGAGCTTGTGGATGTCCTCGAGCTTGGAGATCCCGCCCGATGCGATGACGGGCCGCGGCGTGGCCTTGATGACTTCCTTCAGCAGGTGGAAGTTGGGCCCGTGCATGGTGCCGTCCTTCGCCACGTCGGTGACGACATAGCGGGCACAGCCCGCTGCGTCGAGCCGGCCCAAGGTCTCCCACAGGTCGCCGCCGTCCTCTGTCCAGCCGCGGGCGGCAAGGGTATGGCCGCGCACGTCGAGGCCCACGGCGATCTGCTCGCCGTGCTCCCGGATGACCTTCTCTGTCCAGTCGGGGTCCTCGAGCGCCGCCGTTCCCAGGTTGACGCGCGTCGCGCCCATGGCCAGTGCGCGTGCGAGCGACTCGTCGTCGCGGATGCCGCCGGACAGCTCGACCTTGACGTGGCGGCTGACGTCGCGCACGACGTGCGCCAGCAGCTCGGCATTGCTGCCGCGGCCGAAGGCCGCATCGAGATCGACGAGGTGGATCCACTCGGCACCCTGGTCGACCCAGCTGCGCGCCGCATCGACCGGTGAGCCGTACTCGGTCTCCGAGCCGGCCTTGCCCTGGACGAGCCGCACCGCCTGGCCACTGGCGACGTCGACGGCGGGCAGGAGGACAAGTGACTTGGAGGCGCTCACCCGGCAACCCTACCCAGCGCCACGTCCCGCGCCGACCAGGCTCTCAGCGCAGCGAATCGAGCCAGTTGCGCAGGAGCGCCAGGCCCGCGTCGCCGGACTTCTCGGGGTGGAACTGGGTAGCGCAGAGCGGTCCGTTCTCGACCGCTGCGACGAAGTCGACGCCGTGGGTCGCCCACGTGACCTCGGGTGCCGCGCGATGGGGGTCGTCCTCTCGGAAGTCCCATGAGCGCACTGCGAACGAGTGGACGAAGTAGAAGCGCTCGTCCTCCAGGCCAGCGAACAGGGTCGAGTCCACGGGCGGGCGCACCGTGTTCCAGCCCATGTGCGGGAGCACCGGTGCCTCGAGCTGCTCGACGACGCCGGGCCACTGGCCCAGCCCCTCGGCCTCGTGGCCGTGCTCGACACCCCGGTCGAACATCACCTGCATGCCCACGCACACGCCGAGCACCGGGCGTCCGCCTGCCAGGCGCCGGTCGACGATCACGTCACCGCGCACTGCCCGCAGGCCCTGCATGCAGGCAGCGAACGCACCCACGCCGGGCAGGAAGAGAGCCTCGGCCTCGAGCGCCAACTCGAAGTCGGAGGTGACGACGGCCTCGGCCCCCACCTTGTCCAGGGCGCGCTGCGCCGAGCGGAGGTTGCCCGAGCCGTAGTCGAGGACGGCGACGAAGGTCATGACGCAGTCAGCGTGCCCTTGGTGGAGGGGATGCCGACCACCCGGGGATCGACCATCACGGCATCGCGCAACGAGCGCGCGACCGACTTGAACTGGGCCTCGACGATGTGATGGGCGTTGCGACCCGAGAGCACGCGCACGTGCAGGGTGATCTGCGCCGTGGCGACGATCGACTCCCAGATGTGGCGGGTCAAAGAGGTGTCGTAGGAGCCGATCAGCTCGACCACCTCGGGCTCCTCGTGGACTAGGTACGGGCGGCCGGACAGGTCGACGGCCGACTGCACGAGTGCCTCGTCGAGGGGCACGCAGGCATCGCCGAACCGACGCAGGCCCGCGCGGTCGCCCAGTGCCTGGTTGAGGGCCTGCCCGATGGCCAGCGAGGTGTCCTCGACGGTGTGGTGGGCATCGATCTCGAGGTCGCCGACAGTGCGGACGACCAGGTCGAGGCCGCCGTGCTTGGCCAGCTGCGCCAGCATGTGGTCGTAGAACGGGACCCCGGTCTCGATGGCGCTCTGGCCGGTGCCGTCGATCTCGAGCTCGACGAGGACGCTGCTCTCCTTGGTCGTGCGCTCGATGCGGGCAAAGCGGCTCATCCTGCGGCCTCCAGGCTCGGGGCTCGGCCCGTGACGTCCGTCAGGGCTGACTTCAACATAGCGTTCTCCTCAGGCGTGCCGATACTCGCGCGCAGCCAGCCCGCCGGGCCCGTCTGGCGGATCAGCACTCCGTGCTCGAGCAGGCCGCGCCAGACGGCATCACGGTCGTCGAACATGCCGAAGAGCACGAAATTCGCGTCGCTGGGCGCAACGGTGAAGCCGGCTGCTACCAGCCATGCCGCCAGGGCATCGCGCTCGCTGCGCAGCAGGTCGACCTGCGCCTGCAGGACCTCCGCGTGCTCCAGTGCCGTGATGGCGACCGCCTGCGTCACTGCCGACAGGTGGTAGGGCAGGCGCACGACCTGGAGCGCATCGATCACGCGCGGGTCCGCCGCCGCCAGGTAGCCCAGGCGGGCGCCTGCCATGGCGAAGGCCTTGCTCATGGTGCGGCTGACGATCAGGTTCGGGTACTCATCGAGCAGGGTGCAGGCACTCGCGACGCCCGCACGGCGAAACTCCGCGTAGGCCTCGTCCACGACGACCATGGCACCCGCGGCACGGGCGGCGTCGAGGATCACCGTGGTGTCGTCAAGGGCGAGCGCGGTGCCGGTCGGGTTGTTCGGAGAGGTGACGAGGACGAGCGACGGGCGCAGGCGCTCGATCTCGGCGACAGCGCCGGCGATGTCGATGCCGAAGTCCGCCCGTCGGGGAAAGGCCTGGAATTGCGTGAAGGTGTCCCGCGCGTATTCGGGATACATCGAGTACGTCGGGTCGAAGGTGATCGCCAGGCGACCGGGCCCGCCGAACGCGAGGAACACGTGGTGCATGACCTCGTTCGAGCCATTGGCTGCCCATACCTGGCGCCAGTCGACATCGGCACCGGACTCGCGGCACAGGTACTGCGCCAGCGCCGAGCGCAGCTCGACTGCGTCCCGCTCCGGGTAGCGGTTGAGCCCGACGGCCACGCGTGCCACCGCATCGCCCATGGCGCGCGCGAGGTCGTCGGGGATCGGGAACGGGTTCTCGTTGACGTTCAGCCGCGCGGGAACGTCCAGCTGCGGTGCGCCATACGAGGCCACCCCCTCCAGGTCCGCGCGGATCGGAAGGCGGAAGTCGTCGCTCATGTCACTCCCCCGCGCGCGGGATGCGCGCGATGACGGCCTCGGCGTGGCCAGGGAGGTCCTCTGCACGGGCGAGCGCGACCACATGGGGTGCCACGTCGGCGAGAGCATGCTCGTCGTACTCGATGACGTGGATCCCGCGAAGGAAGGACTGCACCGACAGCCCGGACGAGTGGCGCGCGGAGCCTGCAGTCGGCAGCACGTGGTTCGAGCCGGCGGCGTAGTCGCCCAGCGACACGGGCGAGTACGTGCCGACGAAGATCGCGCCCGCATTGCGCACGCGCATGGCAACCTCGCGGGCATCGCGAGTGTGGATCTCCAGGTGCTCGGCCGCATAGGCATCCGCGACCCGCAGGCCCGCATCGATGTCGTCGACGAGGACGATCGCGCTCTGTGGGCCCGACAGCGCTTCGGTGATGCGCTCGGAGTGCTTGGTGAGGGCTACCTGGCGGACGACCTCGGCCTCGACTGCGGAAGCCAGGCCCGGCGAGTCCGTCACGAGCACGGCTGCCGCGATGACGTCGTGCTCGGCCTGGCTGATGAGGTCCGCTGCGACGTGCGCGGCATCTGCCGTGTCGTCGGCGAGGACGAGCACCTCCGTCGGCCCCGCCTCGGA
>CAYFLP010000067.1:0-10844 GCA_964344045.1 uncultured Bifidobacteriaceae bacterium | reverse complement strand
ATGGGGATCGGGGTACCCCAGTAGCGCTGGCGGGAGATCAGCCAGTCGCGCAGGCGGTAGTTGACGGCCGCCTTCCCGGTGCCCCGCTGCTCGAGGAGCTCGAGGATCGCAGCGATCGCCTCGGCCTTGCCCAGGCCATCGAGCGGGCCGGAGTTCACGTGCGGCCCGTCGTCGGCGGTGGCGACCCCGGTGACGTTCGGGTCCTCGCCGGCATCGACCACGACGCGCACCGGGAGCCCGAAGGCCCGTGCGAAGTCCAGGTCGCGCTGGTCGTGTGCGGGAACGGCCATGATCGCGCCCGTGCCGTAGTCGGAGAGCACGTAGTCCGAGGCCCAGATCGGGATCAGCTCGCCGTTGACCGGGTTGACGGCATGGCGGTGCAAGAACACGCCCGACTTCTCGCGCGAGGAGTCGAGCCGGTCCATCTCACTGGACTGCTTGACCTTCTCCAGGTACGTCGCGAACTCTGCTTCCGCGGGCGTGCCCGCCGCGAGCTCGGCAGCGAGGTCGGAGTCGGCTGCGACGACGAAGAAGGTCGCGCCGAAGAGCGTGTCCGGCCGCGTCGTGTAGACCGTGACCGGCTCGTCGCGTCCTTCGACCTCGAACTGCACCTCGGCGCCAGTGGAACGGCCGATCCAGTTGCGCTGCATGAGCAGGACCTTCTCGGGCCACTTGCCCTCGAGCTGCTGCATGTCGTCGAGCAGGCGATCCGCGTAGTCGGTGATGCGCAGGTACCACTGCGTGAGCTTCTTCTTGGTGACCGGCGTATCGCAGCGCTCGCACAGGCCGCTCACGACCTGCTCGTTCGCGAGCACGGTCTGGCACTCGGGGCACCAGTTGACGGCACTGTCCTTGCGGTAGGCCAGGCCGCGCTTGAACATCTGCAGGAAGAACCACTGGTTCCAGCGGTAGTACTCCGGATCGCAGGTGTTCAGCACGCGATCCCAGTCGAAGGAGCAGGCATACCGGCGCATCGACGACTTCTGCTGGGCGATGTTCTCGTACGTCCAGCGAACGGGATCCTCGCCGCGCTTGATGGCGGCGTTCTCGGCGGGCAGGCCGAAGGCGTCCCACCCGATGGGGTGCATGACATTGAAGCCGCGCTGCACCCAGTACCGGGCGATGACGTCGCCGAGCGCGTAGGCCTCGGCATGGCCCATGTGCAGGTCGCCCGAGGGGTACGGGAACATGTCGAGCACGTACTTCTTCGGGCGCTCGTCATCTGGGCGGCCGGAGCGGAAGGGGGCCAGGTCGTCCCACACCGGGAGCCAACGCTCCTGAATGGCGTCGAAGTCGAAACTCTCGCGTGCGTCCTCTTCCGCGTGCTGGCTCACGAGGGAACAGCCTAGCGATGGCCCGCATCCGGCCGAGCGCCGCTAGCCTGCACGTCTAGCGCCCCTGCATGCCGACTACCGAGGAGATTGCGTGAGCCGCCGCGGCTGGATCCTGTTCTGGTCACTGGGCATCATCTGGGGCCTGCCGTACCTGCTGATCAAGGTGGCCGTCGAGGACCTGTCGACCCCCTTCCTCATCTTCATGCGCCTGATCATCGCGGCCGTCATCTTGGTGCCGGTCGCCCTGGCCAAGGGCCACTGGAAGTCCCTGGCGGGGCACTGGCGCTGGGTCCTCGCCTTCGCCCTCGTGGAGATGACGTTCACCTGGTGGGCGCTGACCTGGGCCGAGACGCGGATCTCGAGCTCCATGACGGGCCTGTTCATCGCGACCGTGCCGCTGGTGACTGCCCTGCTGGCCCGTGCCTACGGCCTTGACGACCGCCTGACCGGAACCCGGCTGCTGGGCCTGGGCATCGGGCTGGTCGGCGTCGCTGCCCTCGTGGGCCTGGACGTCAGCGGCGACGGCCTCCTCGCGATTGCAGCCTTGGTCGTGACGGTGTTCGGCTACTCGCTCGGACCGGTCATCATCGACAAGAAGCTCTCCGGCGTGCCGGGCCTGGCCGTCATCGCTGCATCGATCGCCATCAACGCGATCATCTACGCCCCCTTCGCCTGGCTCACCCGCCCGACGGCCCCCGTGCCCGGCAGTGCCTGGCTCGCGGTCGTGCTGCTGGGCATCGTCTGCACCGCTGCCGCCTTCATGCTCTTCTTCTCGCTCATCCTCGAGGTCGGCCCGGCCCGCACGACGTTGATCACCTACATCAACCCCGCCGTCGCGGTGATCCTCGGAATCATGATCCTGGGCGAGCCGTTGACCGTCGGCCTGGCCATCGGCTTCCCGCTGGTGCTCCTGGGCTCCTGGCTCGCCACCCGCAAGGGCCCTGCCCTGGAGTCCGAGCCGCACGCCTGAGCGCGCTTGCCTGCCTACGCGGGACAAGAAAAATGGCCCGCAAGGCGGGCCATTCATTCGGTGGAGCTGAGGGGACTCGAACCCCTGACCCCCTCCATGCCATGGAGGTGCGCTACCAGCTGCGCTACAGCCCCGAACAAGCCGGAAGCATATACGACACCTGTCAGCGGTCATCGGCGAGGGCTGCCACCGGCAACGACCCCGCGTTGTACTCCTGCAGCCGCCAGCTCGGCCCGAATCCCGTGGTGTTCTCGTCGAGCACGCTCCAGGCGCAGTTGCTCAGCACGCCCAGCGCCGCCCAGTGCTCAGGCGGCAGTCCGATGAGCGCGCCGATCGCTGCCCTCGCCGCGCCGCCATGGGTTGCCACCACCAATGTCTGGCCGGGCGAGGTCTGCTCGAGGCCGCGCTGAATTGCGCGCACCATGCGCTCGGCCACCTCCACTCGGGTCTCGCCGCCACCGGGGCGCACGTCCGCACCGGCCGACCACTGCGCCAGCTCCGTGCCGTACTGGGCGATCAGCTCACCGCGCGTCAGGCCTTCCCAGGCACCCGCGAACGTCTCGCGCAGCCCGGCATCGCAGTGCACGTCGAGGTCGACGAGGTTGGCAAGTGCCTGTGCCGTCGCACGCGCGCGTACGAGATCGGAGGCGATGATGTGCGAGGGGCCCAGGCCCGCCAGGGCGGCAGCAGCCGAGCTCGCCTGGGCCTGGCCCACGTCGTCGAGCTCGATATCGGTCTGGCCCTGGAAGCGCAGCTCGGCATTCCAGGCAGTGCGCCCGTGGCGCCAGATGACGATGCGGCGCGCCGCCATGGAGCTAGGCAGGGCCGCGGCCGGAGGTCACGGTGTCGGGCAGCGCGATGACCGGGCAGTCCTTCCACAGGCGCTCGATGGCGTAGTGGATGCGCTCCTCCGCGAGCTGCACGTGCACGACGATGTCGCCGAAGTCCAGCAGCACCCAGCGGCCCTCCTGCTCGCCCTCACGGCGCAGTGGCTTGGCGCCCAGGCCGTGCAGGCGCTCCTCGATGCCGTCGACGACTGCGCGCACCTGGCGCTCATTGGCCGCCGAGCACAGCAAGAAGACGTCCGTGATCACGAGCTGCTCGCTCACGTCGATGGCCACGATGTCCTCGGCCACCTTGTCCGATGCCGCCTCGGCAGCTGCGATGGCCAGGGCCACCGCTTCAGGGCTCGCAGTCACAGTTCCTCCGCTCGAATGCGGGGACCACCTTCTCACATCACGGCTAGGCGCCCGGCGCGGCCGCAGCACCGCCGAGCAGGGCTCCCGGCACAGTCGCCCGGACGAGCTGCGATGCTGCCGGCTGCTCCAGGACGCTGGCCCCGTCCCGGCCCCCGCGAATGGCGAGCACCGGCACGGCCGCCACGCGCATCCCACCGGACCGGGCGACCTGGCCAGCGCTCCCGATGACCCGGACGAGCACCTCGTTCGGCGCATTCGACTGGGCCATCGACCCCAGGCTCGAGACGACCTGGGCCACGTCCGACTGCCCCTCGGGCAGCCGGGCGAGCACGTCGCCCAGGTCGACTGCCCGCCAGGTCATGGGCGACCCTGTCTCGTCCAGCAGCCCCCTCCAGGCCAGCGGATCCAGCACGACCGTGGCATCGATGCGCACTCCCAGCACCGCCGACACCCCGCTCGCGAGCCCCGCAAGGTCCAGTGGTCCGCCGAGGTCGGCGACACGCGAGACCGGCGACACCGGGACGAGGAGCGAGGGAGGCACGTGGAGAAGCGCACCGGTACCGGAGACGGGATCCGTCGCGACGAGCGTCGCTGCGCCGATGCGCCCCTGGCCGTCGCGCATCGCCAGCAGCAGGCTCGACGGAACTGTCGCGGGTGCAGCCGTCGCGGCGGCCTGCGTAGGTGCCGGGCTGATGGACCCGGTCGGGGTCACGGCATCCGTTAGCAGCCAGCCGGCCGCGGCGAATCCGACCGCAACGACAGCGGCCAGGATGGCAGTGCGACCCCAGGGGAACCGATGGTCAGGGTGGACGCTCACGTCGCGCGCGCGAGATACAGCCCGTGCTCCCTGATGTAGTCCGCGACAGTGTCCGGCACGAGGTAGGCGATGGGCGCTCCCGCGGCGACCCGCGCACGGATGTCGCTGGAGGAGATGTCGAGTCCGGGCACGTCGACCACGGTCGTCTCGATGCCGGCCACCATCGGCGGGCGCAGGTCGTGCCCGGGCCGAGTGATCGCGACGATGGTCGCCAGCGATGCGATGCGATCGGGCTCGCGCCAGGAGTGCAGCTGGGCGAGTGCGTCAGCACCCGTGATGAAGAACCACTCATCTGCGCCGGCAGGGGCTGAGGCCGCTCGCTGGGCGCGAAGGTCGGCAAGCGTGTCGACCGTGTAGGTCGGGCCGCCTCGGTCGATGTCGACCGTGGTCACGCGGAAGCGATCATCGGCAGCGGTGGCGAGCTCCAGCATCGCCAGGCGGTCGGCTGCGGGAGCCGTCTGCGCGGTGTCCTTGTGCCAGGACTGGCCGGTCGGGCTGAAGAGCACCTGGTCGAGGCCCAGGCGGAAGCACACCTCGGAGGCAGCGGCCAGGTGGCCCAGGTGCACAGGGTCGAAGGTGCCGCCGAGGACTGCTATGCGCATGTCGGCCCTCGTGGCTGCGGTGCGGCTAGGTCAGGCGCCTAGTCGCGGTCGACCTTGATCATCATCGTGGCAATGAGCAGGACGCTGAGGACGACGAAGGCGAAGATGCCGAACGCCCAGCCCGGGACGACGGCCCCGCCGGAGCCCTCCGCACCCTCGCTCGCCAGGATCGCAGCGGTGTTCAGCACGTTCATCGGACTCCTCCAGCCGGACTGTTGTCGGCCCACTGTAGCGGCCGGCAGGCCGCGGATGCCTGTGGCCCGTCAGCCACGGACGTGTCCGTCACCGGTGACGATGTAGGTGGTCGTGGTCAGCTCGGCCAGGCCCATGGGTCCGCGCGCGTGCAGCTTCTGGGTCGAGATGCCGATCTCGGCGCCGAATCCGAACTCCCCGCCGTCGGTGAAGCGGGTCGAGGCGTTGACCATGACGGCCGCGCTGTCGACGCCCGCGATGAAGTGCGCGATGGCGGACTGGCTGTCGCTGACGATCGCCTCGGTGTGCCCCGACGACCAGAGCCGGATGTGCGCGATCGCGTCATCGATCGAATCGACGATCCCCGCCGCGATGTCGAGGCTGTAGTACTCGGCCGCCCAGTCGTCATCGGTGACCGGCTCGAAGCCCACCCCCGTGCCGGTCGCGTGCAGCGCGAAGCGCTCGTCGCCGTGGACGGTGACACCCGCCTCGGTGAGCGCGGCCAGCGCCGCAGGCAGGAAACGGTCGGCGATGTCGCGGTGCACGAGCACGGTCTCGGCCGCATTGCACACGCTCACCCGCTGGGCCTTGCTGTTCAGCAGGATCCGCACGGCCTTGTCGATGTCGGCGTCCTTGTCGACGTAGACATGGCAGTTGCCCACGCCGGTCTCGATAACCGGCACGGTCGAGTTCTCGACCACGTTGCGGATCAGTGACTCTCCCCCGCGCGGAATCAGGACGTCGACTAGGCCCCGTGCGGTCATCAGGTGCGTCACCGACTCATGCGTCTCGCCCGGCACGAGGACGATGCAGTCCTCCGGCAGCCCCACGCCGGCGAGCGCGGCGCGCATCACGTCGACGAGCGCGGCGTTGCTCGCTGCGGCAGACGACGACCCGCGCAGCAGGGCGGCATTTCCGCTCTTCAGGCACAGGCCCGCAGCATCGACAGTGACATTCGGGCGAGCCTCGTAGATCATGCCGACGACTCCCATCGGCACGCGGACCTGCCTCACCTGCAGGCCGTTGGGCAGCGTGTACCCGCGCACGACCTCGCCCACGGGATCCGGCAGGGCTGCCACGTCTCGCAGCGCATCGGCGATCTCCCCAATGCGCGTGGCGGTCAGCGTCAGCCGGTCGATGATCGCCTCGGAGGTGCCGTTGCCACGCGCCCGCTCGACATCGATCGCGTTCGCGCGGACGATCACCTCGGCACGGCTGTCGAGGGCATCGGCTATCGACCGGAGGGCAGCGTCCTTCTGGTCACGGGTCAGCTGTCGAAGGACGATCGACGCGGCCCGGCCGCGCCGTGCAGCGTCGTGAACAGCCTGTCGCTCGGCTACGGAGGTGGTCGTCACGGCGACGAGCCTACGCGCCGGGCTCCCAGGCGCCACGCACGCGCGGGACAGTGGGTGTCCATTCGGGGGTCAGTACGGGTGAGCGCGGGCGAGTGCGACTCAGAAGGGCAGTACCCGGCCGGCCGCGACCAGCCCCGGCTGCTCATGGGCATGGCGGCCGCGGCGATGGAACGTCTCGCGGTCGACGACCTCGACGCCGATGACCGTCCACGCCGGCAGCTGGGCCGACTCCACGTGCTCGTCCCACAGCGCGAGGGCGATGCTCACCGCAGTCGCGGCATCGGGGGCCTCTTCCCAGTAGCGGACCTCTGCCCGGTCGGCGCCGTAGCGGCCCGCGAGCAGGAAGGGGTGCTCGTGGCTGAGCCGCTCGAGCGCAGCCTTGATCTCCTGGGGCTCGACGGGCTCCCCGGAGACCGTCAAGGTGATGTGCCACATGGGCCGCGTAGCAGGGGGTTGCGCGTCGGCCACCGCGCGCAGGACGGGACGATCGGCGGAGTCCATGCCGTGCCCCTCACTACTCGTGGCCGCTACCTGGCCAGGAGCACCAAGTCGTCGCGGTGGACGACCTCTCGCTCGTACGCCGGGCCAAGCTCGCGGGCCAGATCCCTGGTGGAACGACCCAGCAGGCCAGGAAGTTCCCTTGCATCAAAGTTGACCAGACCGCGGGCCACCGCGTGGCCGTTTTCGTCGACCAGGTCGACCGGATCTCCGGCATGGAAGTCGCCCTCGACCGCGGTGATCCCGGCCGGAAGGAGCGAGGTGCGCCTGCGCACGACTGCCGAGACCGCTCCTGGGTCCAGGTGCAGCCGGCCGGCCGGCGTGCTGGCATGCGCAAGCCACAGCAGCCTGGTCGAGGTGCGCGCGCCCGTCGGATGGAAGACCGTGCCCACCTCGGCACTGCCCAGCGCCTGGGCGCAGTCGGCGGCGGCGGCAAGGAGAACCGGGATTCCGGCCGACGTCGCGATATCGGCCGCGTCGATCTTGGTCGTCATCCCTCCGAGTCCGACACCGGCCGAGCCGGTGCCTCCGATGCGCACGCCGGCAAGGTCCTGCGGGCCGCGGACCTCGGGGATGCGCGAGGTGCCATCGTCCGCGGGAGGGCCGTCGTACAGCCCGTCGACATCGGACAGCAAGATGAGCGCATCCGCCTGGACGACGTGGGCCACCAAGGCCGCGAGCCGGTCGTTGTCGCCGAAGCGGATCTCGTCGGTCGCGACCGTGTCGTTCTCGTTCACGATCGGCACGATGCCCAGGTCGAGCAGTCGGAACAAGGTGCGCTGGGCATTGCGGTAGTGACTGCGGCGAATGACGTCGTCCGCGGTGACGAGCACCTGGCCGACGACTAGGCCATGCGCACCGAAGGCAGCGCTGTACTCGGCCACGAGCATCCCCTGGCCCACGGAGGCGGCCGCCTGCTGCGTGGCCAGATCCCGCGGGCGCCTGCCAAGCCCGAGTACGGGGAACCCGGTGGCGATGGCACCGCTCGACACGAGGACCACCTGCGTGCCGCGCTCGCGACGGGCGACCAGCTGGTCGACCAGTGCGGTGACCCTCGCAGGGTCGAGTCCCTTGCCGGGGCGGGTCAGGGACGACGAGCCGACCTTGACGACGATGCGCGAGGCAGAGGCGATGCTCGCCCGCACCTCGCTCATCTCTCGCCGTCCTCGTGCCAGTCGCCCTGGTCGCCGATCTCCCCCAGCCGCGCCTCCAGGCGGACGTCGGATCCGCGCGGGCCGGCATGCGGGGCCTCCCCGGCGCGGATGGTCGGGTACCAGTCGAACACCACGGCGTTCTCGTCCGGACCGATCATGACCGCGCAGCCCGGGGTCGCCCCGGCCGCGATCAGCTCGTCCTCGACGCCCAGGCGGGCCAGGCGATCGGCCAGGTAGCCCACGGCCTCGTCGTTGCTGAAGTCGGTCTGGCGCACCCAGCGCTCGGGGCGCACGCCGCGCACGCGGAAGCCCTCGGCATCCGGGGTGACGGTGAATCCCGCATCGTCGACGGCCTTCGGGCGGATGACGATGCGCGGGACTTCCTCGACCACGGCCTCGGCCCGGGCCTGGCGCACCAGGTCGGCCATCGCGAAGGACAGCGGCCGCAGGCCTTCGTGCGTGGCAGCCGAGACCTCGAAGACCGCATAGCCGCGCTCCTCGATGATGGGCCGGACGAGATCGGCGAGCACGCGGCCATCGGGAACGTCGACCTTGTTGAGCACGACCAGGCGGGGACGGTCCTGCAAGCCCCCGTACTGCGCCAGCTCATGCTCGATGACGTCGAGGTCGTCGATCGGATCGCGCCCGGGCTCCATGGTCGCGCAGTCCAGGACGTGCACGAGCACGCTGCAGCGCTCGACGTGCCGCAGGAACTCCAGGCCCAGGCCCTTGCCCTGGCTCGCACCCGGGATCAGGCCAGGCACGTCGGCGATGGTGAAGACGGTGTCGCCTGCCGAGACGACTCCCAGGTTGGGCACGAGGGTGGTGAAGGGGTAGTCGGCGATCTTGGGCCGCGCCGCGGACATCGCAGCGACCAGGCTCGACTTGCCGGCGCTGGGGAAGCCGACGAGCGCGACGTCGGCGACAGTCTTGAGCTCGAGAACCACGTCGCGCCGGTCGCCCGGCTCGCCCAGCAAGGCGAAGCCCGGTGCCTTGCGCCGAGGCGAGGCGATGGCGGCGTTGCCGAGGCCGCCGCGGCCGCCCTGGGCGATGACGAACGTCTCCCCCGGGGTTACGAGATCCGCAAGGACGTTGCCCGAAGCGTCGGCCACGACCGTGCCCATCGGCACGCGCAGGACGATGTCCTCGGCATCGGCGCCGTTGCGGTGATGGCCGTGGCCCGGCTTGCCGTTGCCTGCCTTGCGGTGGGGGCCATGGTGGTACTCGAGCAGGGTCGTCACGCCAGGATCGACGACGGCGATCACGTTGCCCCCATGGCCGCCGTTGCCGCCGTCGGGGCCGCCGAGCGGCTTGAACTTCTCGCGCAGGATCGACGCGCAGCCGTTGCCGCCGTCACCGCCCTGCGCGTGCAGGAGCACCCGGTCGACGAAGGTCGTCATGGCTGCTCCTGCTCATCGGAAGGCGCTGATGCGCCTGCGGGGTCGAACTGTGCTGTGGCCCGGAAGAAACGAAAGGGCGGGCCGTCGGCCCGCCCTTTCGTCAAGGTCTGTCTGCGAGGTGCGTCAGCCGACGGCGACCACGTTCACGACGCGACGGCCGCGAGCGGTGCCGAACTGCACGTGACCGGCTGCGAGGGCGAAGAGGGTGTCGTCGCCGCCACGGCCCACGTTGGCGCCCGGGTGGAAGTGGGTTCCGCGCTGACGGACGATGATCTCGCCGGCATTGACCAGCTGGCCGCCGAAGCGCTTGACGCCGAGGCGCTGCGCATTCGAGTCGCGTCCGTTGCGCGTGCTGGATGCGCCCTTCTTATGTGCCATCTAGTTCACTTCCCCGGCTTGATGTCGGTGACCTTCACCGCGGTCAGCTCCTGGCGATGGCCCTGGCGACGACGGTAACCGGTCTTGTTCTTGTACTTGAGGATGTCGATCTTGGGTCCGCGACGGTGGTCGACGATCTCCGCGGTGACGCTGGCCTTGGCCAGAGCCGCGGCGTCGCTGGTGATCGCAGCGCCGTCGACGAGCAGGAGCGGGGTCAAGGAGACGGACGCGCCCGGCTCACCCTCGACGCGATTCATGACGACGACGTCGCCGACTGCGACCTTCTCTTGCCGGCCGCCGGCCCGAACGATGGCGTACACCACTTGCTCCTGTCGATCGCTGATCATGCTTGAAGGCGCCAGAAGGCGCGAGGGTCAAGAATACGGACGGTGCCCGAGTCGGGTCAAACCGGCCCCTGGGTGCCCTCCTCGGGCTCCCCCTCGGGGCCGGCTTCCGGCTCGGCCGCGGGGGCTGGCTCAAGGTCGGCCTCGATCACCTCAGGCTCGATCACCTCAGGCTCGATCACCTCAGCCTCGATCACCTCAGCCTCGATCACCTCAGCCTCGATCGCCTCGGCCTCGTCGTCCTCCCGGGAGGCCAGGGCGCGTGCGGCGGCCTCGGCCGGATCCACGAAGCCCGCCGGCTTGCGGGCCTTGGGCGAGTCGCCGTGGCCGTGGTCGCCGTGATCGGCGTGGAGCGACACGCGGATGCCCCGGCCGTTGCAGGTCTCGCAGGTCTGCGAGAAGGCCTCGATGAGCCCCGTGCCGATGCGCTTGCGCGTCATCTGGACCAGGCCCAGCGAGGTGACCTCGGCCACCTGGTGCTTCGTGCGGTCGCGGCCCAGGCACTCGACCAGGCGCCGGAGCACCAGGTCGCGATTGCTCTCGAGGACCATGTCGATGAAGTCGACGACGATGATGCCGCCGATATCGCGCAGGCGCAGCT
>CAYFLP010000066.1:0-10999 GCA_964344045.1 uncultured Bifidobacteriaceae bacterium | reverse complement strand
GTGCAGAGCGGCATCTACGACGAGTTCATCAAGCGCTACAAGGCGGCCGCCGAGGCACTGGTCATCGGCGATCCGAAGGACCCTGCGACCCAGTTCTCCGCAGCCCTCGCCAGCGAGGAGCACTTCAGCAAGGTGTCGAGCTACCTCGGCACTCCCGCCCTCGGCGGCGGCCAGATCCTCACCGGCGGCGTCGGCGAGGGCTGGAGCGTCAAGCCCACGATCATCACCGACGCCCCCGCCGACGCGCGCGTCGTCAAGGAGGAGATCTTCGGCCCGGTCACCGTCGCGACCAAGTTCGAGACCGAGGAAGAGGCGGTCGCCATGGCGAACAACACCCGCTACGGCCTCAACGCGATGGTGTTCACCGAGAACCTCAACACCGCGCACCGCGTCGCCGAGAACCTCAAGGCCGGCACGGTGTGGGTGAACTGCTTCTTCATCCGCGACCTGCGCGCACCGTTCGGCGGAGTCGGCGACTCCGGCGTCGGCCGCGAGGGCGGCAACTTCAGCCGCGAGTTCTTCACCGAGCCCAAGGCCGTCGTCATGCAGATCAAGCGCTAGGCACGTCCGGCCACATCGCGCGGCTTCTTGACCGAAACCCTCGCGCAGGTGTCATTCCCGTCCGGGTTTATGACACTTGCGCGAGGGTTTCGGCTTAGGCGCCGCACCTGCCGGCCGTGCACCCCGGCCCCAGGGGTCTACCTCTCGCAGGCCACTCCGTCGCCGTCGCGATCGATGTACCACGCGTACTCGGGGTCGCGACCGGACGTATAGGGCCCGTAGCCAGCCGCGATGGCCTCGCCGCAGGTGCCGAAGCGTGGGTCGGGCTTCGTCGGTGACGCACCGGACGAGCTGGTGCCGGACGAGCTGGTGCCGGACGAGCTGGTGCCGGACGAGCCCGAACCAGAGGGCCGGCTCGCCGTCGCATCCGTGGCGATGCTCGCCACCGTCGGGACCGACATCATCGGCGAGCACCGGGCCAGCACTCGCGTGAGCGCCGACTTCTCCGACGAGTCGACCGAGAGCCGCCAGCGGGACTTCACGGCGATCCAGTCCTTCGCGTACCAGCATCGTGCGCGGCTGGGAAGCCATTCGGCGGGATCCTGATCGCCCTTGGACCTGTTGGACGAAGCCGACACCGCCAGCAGCGTGCCGCTGAAGCCGAGGTCGTTCGCATAGGCCTGGCGAGTGGCCGGGGTCCACCGCCAGGCACCGGAATCCCAGGCCTCGGCCAGGGGCACGACATGGTCGATGTCGAATGCACTGGGATTCGTGGTCGTCACGCCGTCGTACTTCGACACCCAGGTGCCGTCGAGGACGCTGCACCCACGCACGGTTCCGGAGGCGCGCTCGGCGATGAGCACTGCCTGCCGGGTGTCGCACCCGGTCGCAGGATCCGTGGTCCAGAGCCGGAACAGGTCGCGTGAGTAGCCCGAGCGCGATTCCGTCGAGACCGGAAGGGAGTTGAGGACGGTCAGTGCCGGAGCATTCGTGGCAGCGACTGCCACGGTGGCGCCCACCGTGCCCGCTGCGGACGCGATCAGCGATGCGCATGCGACCAGGGCAATGCGCAGGGCAGTCCCCCGAGCCATGTCCTACTCCTCGAAGACGACGCCCTTGTGCAGGATGAAGCAGCCATAGGGAACCGTGTCGAGCGTGTGCACGATGGCGTAGACACCACGAGCTCGCCCATAGAAGTCCAGCCGCGGCACCACGCCGTAGGCCAGTGCGCGATCCTCGGCCTGCGATGCGAGCTCCAGCAGCGAGTCCTGCACGGCAGTCGTCTTCGCGGGGTCGTTGTCGACCTCCATGCGCTCGAGCGGGTGCTCGATGAACGAGTCCAGCGGGAAGACGCTGAGCAACGCCGATGCGGCACGCAGGATGCTGACCTCGCCGAGCCGGACGACCGGCCGCCCCGACGACATCGCCGGGTAGTTGCGGTCGACGAGCATCAATTGGTCGCCGTGACCCATGTCGTCGAGGATCTTCAGCAGGTCCCCGCTCAGCAGCGGGTCGATGCCCTTGAGCACCTGGTGCCTAGCCTTCGAGAGGAAGGATGACTGTTTCGTCCTGCGCGACGAGACTGCCGTCAGCGTCGTAGACGCTCACCTTCTCGTCCTCCATCAGCAGGTCGCCGTCGGCGTCGAGGATGTCGATGGTCTCGTCGACGATGGAGCCTTCCGCGCTCGTGGCCACGACCAGGTCATCGACGACAGCGCCGAGAACCGTGCCATCCGCATCGACGACTACGTCGATGTCGAGATCCTCGCCGATTTCGATGACGTCATTGGTGTCGAGCTCGTCCGCTGCCATTGCCTACTCCTCCGCTGTCGGAGGTGCAGTCTATGCCGCGGCCCCGAGCGGGCGCGTGCGGTCAGCCCGAATGCGCCTGCAGGCTCGTGAAGGCACGCAGGTGACTGCCCGAGCCCTGCAGCAGATTGGACAGCACGCGATCCACGTCGGCAGGAAGGTCCTTCGCGATCCAGGACTGGAGGTCTGCGATATCGAGGCGCTCAATGGAGATGCCGGCCTGAGCGGCACCTGCGAGCGAGGCCTCCCCGGAAGCCACCAGCGAATCGTGCAGCCTCTGGACGGTCGGATCGTCGAAGACGCCCGCGGCATCGTCGCGCGTGGGATCGGCAACGCCGTACCTCTGCATGGCGGCCCGGATGGCCGCCAGGTGCCGCGACTCGCTCGACGCGATACGGGCAAACTGGCGGAGGCCGGACGCCGACGCCAGGTCGAGGTAGACGTCATGTGCGAGCTTCTCCTCCGCGGCCATCTGCTGCAAGGCCGTCGTGAGGTCGGCGGGCGCCGCAGAGGCGGCGGGGGCAGCCGCGACGGCAAGCCCCGGGATGAGGAGCGAGGCGGCCAGGGCCAGGCGTGGCAGGTAGGACTTCATGATTCCTCCTTCATCGGTACCTATGCCTCAGGCATACGCCTGCGTGATGACACTTCGATGCGAGGAGTGTGAAGAAGAGGTCAGGATGGGGCAGCGACGGGCTCGACGGGCGGAGTCGCTGCGCAGTTCGGCACGGCGGGCACGCCCCCGAAGCGCTGCTCCATCCACGCAACTGCCTGGGGGCCCATCGTCACGGCCGTCTGCTGGTGGTTGACCCCGCCCAGCCAGTCCATCGTCAGGTTCGCGCCTGCCGCGCACCATGACTCCTGCAGGGCCGCCTGCGGCCAGGCGAGCACGACTGTGTCGGCCGTGCTCTGCCCGATCAGCACGGGAAGGTCGGGGGGTAGCGGCGCAGGGGTCTGCGCCTCGACCATTGCCTTCCACGCAGGATTCGTCAGGGGGTTGGCCGCGAAGAACTCCTGGCCCGCATCGGTGCGCGCCAGGCCTTCGAGGGCAGCGGCGACGATGCACTCGTGCGCCAGGCGGTCGGCGTTGCGGCTGCCCGCGGACGAGATCACCGTGTCGATCGGCAGGCGCGGGTCGACGACCGGCCAGCTGTCGACAACTTCAGGGCCGATCGCCCAGCCGGCAGCGGTATCCCATTGGGCGCCCATGATGAGCGGCAGCTCCGCGGCAGGCGCCGCAGCCGCCACCGCCACGAGCTGCAGCTGAGGGGCCAGCTCGTGCGCGAGGTGCCCCGTCCACAGCGCCGAATGGCCGCCCTGCGAATGCCCCCACACGATGAAGCGGCTCGACGCGTCGGCGCCGTCGACCTGGCTGGCAGCCTCGACCGCATGCACGATGTCGCTCGCCTCGGCCTCGCCGACGAGATACAGATTCGGCCCCGCAGTGCCCAGGCCGGTGTAATCGGTGGCCACGACGAGCCACCCGCGCCGCATCATCGTGTCGAGCCAGTTCGCCGTGTCCTGCAAGGGATTCGTCGACCTAGAGGGTGCGCACGCATCACCCTGGCCGATCGTGCCGTGCGCCCACGCGACCACGGGCCTGCCGCCGGCGGGCGCAGGCGCGTCAGGCACGAAGACCATGCCGCCTGACACCGCCAGCTCGCCATTCGGCCGCTGCGAGACGTACAGCATCCGCATGGCGGTCGCGCCCGGCACCTCGACTCCCAGCGGCTCGGTGCGGATCAACGTGCCCGCAGACCCCGGCAGCGGGTCCGGGGCTGCGTAGAACGACCCGAGGCCCGCCTGGCGATCGTCCTTCGAGACGATGGACGACCCGGTGAGCGCGATGGCCATCACGACCCCCGCCACCACGATCGCGGCAATGGCCGCTAGCGCCCACCTGCGCGCCGGCATCTCAGCCGGCCTCCGCCGCCTGCCGGAGGGCCGACTCGAAGACCTCGGCCGGCTGGGCGCCAGAGATGCCCAGGCGTCGGTCGAGCACGAAGAACGGCACTCCATTCGCCCCCAGCGCACTGGCCTCCTGCTGGTCCTCCATCACCTCGGTCCACCACTCGCCCGAGGCGAGCACCCGGCGAACCTCGTCGCCGTCGTAGCCCTGGGCCTCGGCGATCGGCACGAGGTCGTCCGGCGTGAACACCGGCAGCCCGTCGGTGAAGTAGGCGCGGTAGATCGCGTCGATCAGGTCCGAGGCATCGCCACGGGACTGCGCCCACTGCACGAGGCGATGGGCATCACGGGTATTGCCGGTGAGCGTGCGGTCGAGGTGGTACTCGAGGCCGACCGAGGCGGCCACGTCACTCACGTTCTGCTGCATGGCCTGAGCCTGGTCGGGGCTGACGGAGTACTTGCGCGCGAGCATGTCGCTGGCAAGCTCGCCTTCGGTGCGCGCCTGCGGGTCGAGCTGGAAGGCGCGATGGCGCACGGGCAGGACGATGCCGGTGGCCTCCATCGCCAGGTCGAGCCGGCGCTTGCCGATGTAGCACCAGGGGCATACGAAGTCGGCCCACACTTCCACGCCCGCCTCGGCGGTGGCCGGCGAGTCGGTGCTGGTGGCGCCGGTGCTGGTGGAGTCGCTAGTGCTCATGCCGCATCCTGGCACAGGGATCGCATCCGCCGAGATTGCAGCCGATGGCACAGGTCGCTCGCCGGCCGCTCGCCCTTCCAGTGCACGGACCAGTACGACGCCATGCCCCCTACGCAGTCGCGCGCGAGGGGTCCGGATGCCGCACAGGCCCGTTCGCCGATCGACAGGTCATCGGGGTGGTACTTCACGGTCCGGCTGCCTGCTCCGCGGGCGCACGACGTCCGGCCCAGCGACGAGCCGGCCCCGGCACACCACGCGAGGGCGCCCGTGAAGTCGTCGGGGCTCTCCGCGAGCCAGATATTCGGCGAGTAGAACCAGCAGTTCGCCTGGTAGGTCGACCGGGTCGATTGGCACTGCGCGCGTGCCTCGTCCGACGTCATGGACGAGTCGGCGGCCATGTGGCCCGCAGCGGCATCGCCGCTGAACAACTGCATGAACACGCCCTCCGCACATCGATGGGCAAGGGTCGAGTCGGGCGAGCGGTCGCACAGTCGCAAGGACGCGCCGGGCCTCATGCCCGTGGCGAACATCAGCCCGTGTCCCACTCCATGGAAGCAGGAGCCATCCTGCCGCGGCGCGCAGACGCGCAGCAGGTCGCGAGCCGGGTTCTTCGACGAGCCCAGGGCCATCTCGACCACGCCATGGGTGTAGCCGCCTCCGCATACGTCATCGCGGTCGCGCAGGGCGCGTGAGGCATCGCCGTCGTACCGCGCGAGCGCAGCATGGCCGAGGTCGTGCGCGACCGCATGGCACAGCCCCGACACTGCCGGCTGCGTGCGGATGAGACGGTCAAGGCTCGCGAGCGCCGCTCGGGGACCGCGCTCGGCGAGGACCCCGAGCAGGTCGTCGCGAGTCGTCTCGTACAGGCTCGTCGGCTCAGCGGGCTCGCCGGTCGACGGGCTGACAGGCGCATTCGCGTGCGCTGGGTGCTCAGCTCCTGGCACCTGCGCTGCGGCCGATGCCGAGGCAGCCCCCGTAGGCGCATGCTGCTCCGCATGCGAGGCCTCGGCTGCTGGATGCGCTACGTGCGGCCGGGGCCACACGGCCCACAGCGCTGCCACGGCGAGCACCGCCACGATCGCCAGCGACACCCAGGTGCCTCGGCGCCGCGTCACGCGCAGATGGTGTCATGAGTTCCTACGATCGGCGCATGACCACTCCGCAAGCGCTGTCCCGCCGCAACAAGATCGTCGCGGACTACGAGGCACGCACCAACACCCTCCTGTCAGCCCTCGCGCTGCTGTTCTTGGTGCTCTACACGCTGCAGGCGATCCTCTACTACCCCCAGGAGACCTGGTACCGCGCAGCAACGTGGTTCGGAAACTTCCTGTGGTTCGTGTTCGCGGCCGACCTCGCCTTCCGCTACTTCATGACGAGCCCCAAGAAGGGGTTCTTCCGGCGCAACTGGCTCGACGTCATCACGGTGGTGATCCCGCAGTTGAAGGCACTGCGCGCCATGCGGGCCTTCAACCAGGACGGCGTGCTCGCACGCAAGGGCAAGGGGGTCATCTCGGGCCGCGCAATGGCCACGGGGGTCGCCGGCACGGCCGTCGTCGTGTGGGTCGGCAGCCTGATGGTCCTCAGCGCCGAGCGCGGGACCCAGGGCGCGGAGATCGTCGACCTCCAGGACGCCATCTGGTGGACGTTCGAGACCATCACCACTGTCGGCTACGGGGATTTCGTGCCGATAACCCTCACCGGCCGGGTTGTCGCCGTGTTCATCATGCTCGTGGGCATTGCCGTTCTCAGCGTGGTCTCCGCAGGCCTCGCCGCGACCCTGGTCAAGCAGGCACCGCCTCCGCCGTCTCCCGCCCCGGAGATCCTCTCTGAGCTGACCGAGCTCAAGGCGATGGTGGCGGCCCTGGAAGCGAAGGTCGGCATGCCGCAGGGCACGGAACCCACCACGGCCACGCGCAGCATCTACTCCGAAGGGAGCGGCCCGAGCGGGCAGCATGCAGTCGCGAACGATGCCCAGGCTGCTCCCTGACACTTCCCGAACGTCACCTCACTAGCGTCAGCCTCATGACCGAGTCGCGTCGCTGGGTGCCATGGACTGTCACGGCGATGGCGATCGCGGCAGGCGTCCTCTACGCCTTCGGTGCCGCCCATGCGAACCTGCACGACTACTACACCCCCGCCGTCGTGAGCATGTCGAACAGCTGGCACGCCTTCGTGTTCGGCTCGTATGACAGTGCCGGCTGGGCAGGGGTCGACAAGATCCCCGGGGCACTGTGGCCCCAGGCCGCGAGCGTGGCCGTGTTCGGCCCGAGCACGTGGAGCGTGGTGCTGCCGGAGGCACTCGCGACTGTCGCGACCATCGTCGTGGTCTACCTGGCTGCGAGCCGGTGGCGCGGGCGCATCGCCGGCCTCGCTGCGGCGGCCGTGTACGCGACCATGCCGCTCGCGGCCGCCCTGGCGAAATCGAATGTCCCCGAGGTGTGGTTCGGCCTGGCACTCGCCCTCGCCGCCTACTTCGCGATCCGCGCAGTGCAGTCCGGACGCATCTGGTGGCTGATCGCCGCCGGCCTTGCAGTCAGCGCCGGCTTCCAGGTGAAGATGCTCGAGGCGTGGATGGTCTATCCGGCCCTGGCCATCGCCTATCTCGTCGGCGCACCGAGGGCCCCGTGGACGCGCATCTGGCACGTCGCCGTGGCTGGAGCCATCAGCATCCTCGCGAGCCTGTGGTGGATCGCGCTCGTGTGGCTCACTCCTGCGACGAGCCGCCCGTGGGTCGGCGGCACCGCCGATGACAGTGCCTGGTCGATGGTCTTCGGCTACAACGGGCTCGGCCGGGTCACGGGTGCGCAGGGATCCTTCGTAGCCAGCTTCGCCGGCGACGCCGGACTGTCGCGACTGGTCGGTCCGCAGGTATCCGTGGACGTCGCCTGGTTCTTGCCCCTGGCCGTGGCCGCGGCACTGCTCGGCGTCGTGCTCGGCTTGCGCGCCTGGAAGGACGGGGCCGAGGCGCGCGCACGCCTGGGCGGCTACCTGCTCTTCGGCCTGTGGCTGATTCCCGTCGCACTCGTCATGGCCTACAGCGCAGGCATCCACACGTTCTACGTCCTGGCGTTCGCACCGGCCATCGCCACCCTCGTGGGCGCTATCGCAGCGGAGGCCTGGGATGCCCTGCCGGGCAGGGCCGCCCGCACCTGGATCGTTGCGGCAATCCTCCTCCAGACGGCGTGGACCGCATGGCTGGTGGTGCGCGCTGGCGATCACTCCTGGCTGCTGGCCGTCGTCCCGCTGTTCTCCCTGGCCGCGGTCGCGCTCACCCTCGCAGGCAGGCGCGCAGGCCTGGTCATCGCCTCGATCGGCCTGCTGCTCGCACCTGCGGCATGGGCAGTAGGCACGATCGCGCACGGCGACGCGATCAACCCATCCGCGGGCACTTCGGCATCCATGGGCCCAGGCGGCGGGGCTGGCACGCACCTCAATGACGCAGGCGGGCCCCCGCCGGGGATGCAGGCACCGAGCGGAATGCAGGCACCAACGGGCATGCCGCCCGGCGGAGGGCCCGCTACTTCCGGGCCCGGAAACAGCGGGCCCGGAAGCAGCGGACCCGGCGGTGCTGTCGCCTTCGACAGCAGCCAGGCCCGCGAGCTGCGCACCTGGCTCGAGTCCCATTCGCCCAGAACGCAGTACCTCGTCGCCGCCGACAGCCGAGTGGCCGGCCAACTGCTGCTTGCCCAGGCCCCGGGCGTGATCGCATTGGGCGGCGGGTTCAACGCAAGCGACCCCACGCCGACTGCTGCCGAGCTGCAGTCACTCGTCGGCAACGGGCAGCTGCGCTACGTGATCGCGAGCGACGACGCAGGAATGCGCGGCCCCGGGGAAGGCGCGCCCGGCGGTGCCATGCCCGGCATGTCAGGTACCAGCCAGCAGGTGACGCAGGAGCGCACGGCGTGGATCACGGCGAACTGCGCCGCGGTCACGGATGCTCCCGCCGCGGCGGGGACCGTCTACGACTGCGCTGCGGAAGCGGCAGACGGGTAGTAGTCGCGCTGAGGGCCCGATGAGTCCAGGTACACGGTGGTGCCGCGCGGGATGACGAACTCCGTCACGCCACGGTCGTCTGGCGCGCTCGGCGCCCAGTCGTACGTGTAGCCCAGGCGAGTCCAGGGATAGCCGGCGCACTGGCCCTTCCGCTCGTCCTTGTAGTCCGCTGCGCACGAGACAGGCATCGAGTGCCGCCGCACGTCCGGCAGGCGCCAGGCGTCATTGGCCTGCTTCCACATGAACTGCGCCAGGTCCACTCCGTCGATGGTGGTGGGTGCATCGGCGGGCACGCGAGCGGGGCAGGTCGCACTGGTGACCCTCGGATCGGTGCACGGACGGAAGAGGTCGGCAGGACGCACCCAGATCCGCGTGACGTACCCGTACGACGCATCCGGCGGCAGGCCGAGCAGCTGCTTGAGTCGCAGGTCGAGCCGCGAGGCGTTCATCCGCAGGCATCCGGCCTTGACGCACTCGCGGTCGATCTCGCCTGCGATCGACACCCACGTGTCGCCCTTGAGAGAGAAGGCCGAGCCCGGGGCAGCGTCGGTGAGCGGTGCGAAGCGCATGTTGCTCATGAGCAGGTACTGCTCGCCGTCGATCTCCTTCCACTGCGTCAGCGGATTGGACGGATCCGGGAGTGCCAGGTCGGTGACCACCTCACTGGGCAGTGCGACGACAGAGTCGCGGATGGCCGCGCCGTACTCCTGCCACAGCTTCCCCGAGATCGCGTCAGCTGCCTGGGCACTCGGCGCCGCCAAGGCAATGCCCATGGCGAGAGCCGATGCGCACGCGCCGAACGCGATGCGCCTGATCAGCACGGAAATCACCTGGATCCGACCGGTCAGTTCTCGAAGACGACGATCTCGTCGACCTCGGTGATGATGTCCTTGCGGGTGTTCGAGCCGGTGATCCAGAAGATCACGCCGATGGCCACGAACACCAGGAACGGAACCAGCTCGACCAGCAGGTACGTGACCCGCTCCGACTCGAGCCAGCCATCGGGACGATAGGCATCCGAGAACCAGCCATCGCCCAGGCCCGGCATGAACATCTCGACCGTCGCGAAGATGATCCAGGCCGTGAGCAGGATCGACAAGAAGGGCGCCCACGGTGCGCGGTAGGGGCGCGCGATGTGCGGATGCGATACGCGCAGCCGCCACAGCGCCGGGAAGACAGCGATGTATGAGATGAGGGTCGTCGAAACCGCCAGGCTCAAGATGACCAGGAAGTACTTCTCGGCATCGCCGCCGCTGATCGTGTGGACGAGGATCACCACGGCCGTCGACAGCAGGCCGGAGATGACGTTCACGCGCACCGGCGTGCCGTGCTTCTCGGAGATCTTGCCCAGCCAGCGGGGCGCGGCACCGTCGTACCCCGACACCGCGAGCGCACGGTCGGATCCCATGATCCATGCAGTGCCCGACGACAGCAGGCTGAGGATGAACAGAACCGCGCAGATGAGGCCGAAGACGAGGCCGAGGCCGGTGAGAGTCACGGCTCCGTCCGCCGCGATCTCGCCGCCGTAGACGGTGAAGACCGACTTCATCGCGTCGATGAAGCCGCCCAGGCCCGATACCTGGTCGACCGGCAGGACGACGATGACCCCGAGCACCGGGATCGAGTACATCAAGATGGCGATGACGGCCGACCGGCCGATGGAGAAGGGCACGTCCTTCTTGGGGTTCTTCATCTCATCGCCGGCGGTGTTCGGGAGCTCGAAGCCGACGTAGCCGAACATGATCAGGCCGGCGAGGCCGAACAGGCCTGCCTTGGAGACGCTGAAGTCGCCGATGCCCACGCCGTGGACGCCGTTCTTGAAGGCGAAGAAGACCACCGAGAGAGTGAAGAAGCCCAGCAGGATGAAGCGCGCATAGGCGCCGGCGATCGGGATGTACTTGCCGACTCGGAACGACAAGATGGCGGCGAAGGTGCCTGTCCAGATGAAGATCAGCACGGTCACGTAGAACCAGAAGTTGTTCATCGAGTTGCCGTTCATGAAGAACACCTCGATGGTGGCAACGGCAACGATCGCCAGGGTGCCGCCGAACCACACGGGGTTCGTCACCCAGTACAGGACGTTGTTGATCGTGG